>JBDHDN010000034.1:0-16109 GCA_039591485.1 Gemmatimonadota bacterium | reverse complement strand
CGACGTAGTCGCTCATGAGGATTCCTCCACACACCGGGTTACGGTTCGACAGTCATGCGGGGAGCGACCGTGCTCACCGACGGCACTGCGTGCCGTCTGGTCGTGGCTCAACCGTCCCTCGCTCCTCACGGCCAGATGCCGCGGTCCAGCGTCACGGCGGCAACTCGGCGAATCGCCAAGACCTGCGCCGCCGTCCGCACATCCACCGCCTGCAGGGGCGCCTCGTCGAGGCCCCGATCGCGACGCTGCGCCAGCAGCCGGTCCAGCGACCCATTGATCCGTTCCTGCTCGTCGATGACCTGGTCGGTCGACCGGTTCATCCGGACGAGGAGCCTGGCATTCACCTCGTCCTCCTCCCACTGCTCGTTCTCGATGTTCTGTACCCACTCGTAATAGCCCACCGTGACGCCCCCGGCACTGACCAAGATATCCGGTAAAACCGGCACCTGCCGCTCGAACAGGATTGCGTCCGCCGCGGGTGTAACCGCTCCGTGCGCTACCTCGATCACGCAGCGGGCTTGCACCTCGGATGCGTTGCCGCCGTGCAGTTGATGCTCGATCGCGGCGAGTACGAGCAGATCGCACGGTACGGCGAGCAACTCTGCATTGGCGACAGGCCTCGCTCCCGGCAACCCCGCCACGGCCCCAGTGATGCGCACGTGCTCCCGGGCTTCCGCCCAGTCGAGGCCGTCCCGGCTGGCGATCCCACCCCGCGAGTCGCCCACCGCCACGATCCGGGCACCGGCGTCGGCGAACAGTCGTGCGACCTCGCTTCCCACCTTTCCGAAGCCCTGGATGGCAATCGTCGCCCCTTTGGCGGACGTCAAGCCCCGGACCAGGCCACGGGCCAGCACCCGCTGCGTCGCGTAGAGGCAGCCACGCGCAACGGCGTCGCGACTTCCATTCGTGCCGGGGTGCATCATCTGGTAGGTGTCGTACACCCACGCCATGGTCTCCGGCCCGGCCCCGACATCCGGTCCCGGCACGTCCGTGTGGGGCCCGAGCGCGTCGCCTAGCTCGGCAACGAACCTCCGTGTGATCGTTCGGAGCTCGTCCCGGCTCAGCAACTTGGGATCACAGACGATGCCACCGGCCGCGCCGCCGAACGGGATATCGAGGATGGCGCACTTCCAGGTCATCTTTGAAGCGAGCGCACGCACCGCATCGGCAGTGACGTCGGGATGACACCGGATTCCGCCCATGCCGGGACCCCGTGCCCGGTTGTGGAGCACCCGGAAGCCCACGACGTTTCGCACGTTGCCGTCGGCCATCTGTACCGGAAACTCGAGGATGATCGTCCGATCGGGGCGCTGCAGGTACTCGACCAACCCTCCTGCGAGATCGGGCATGTAGCGCGCGGCCGCCGTGAACTGCGCCGCAGCGGCTCGATAAGGACTGCGACCCACCTCTCTATCCACTCCGCTCGCGCGGCCGACACGAGTATCGCTCGTCATGGTCCGGGTCCGGCCGCACAAGGCTCACACACGGATGTCTACACTGGGGATCGGGCGCACGATCGTCGGTGTGCCCTGCGAACACGACACTACGCCCCTGCGAGGCCTCCTCCCCGACATTCCGCCATCCCGTCCGCCCACGTCGCTACCCACTTCCCTCGTGCAGGGTCGCATGGTGACGCTGCGCCGCCCGGACCGGCCGACCCTGGTGTGCAGGACCTGCCCCGGCACGCCGTCGGTCCGTCCCCGACGACCCGACCGGGTCGCAAGGGTGACGTCTACACCTAGCAGTCTGAGCGTGAGGCGAACGTGAAGGGACTTTAAGGTTTCCTTAGCCGCCTTGACGGCGCTCGCGACGCGGGGCCCCGTCAGTCGGGAAACCGCTCGCCCGGGGCGGCGCCCAGCCTCCGCTCCGCTCCCGTGTCGTCATCCCCAAAGGACGCGGTCGCCGAAAGGTGGGCTGACACCCTCTCCCATAGGCGGGAGGACTCCTGATACTGCCGGACCGCATGATCCAAGTGGCGACCGACCAACTCATACGACCGGCGAAACCGGTCGAAATGCTGCTCGAGGGCCGAGAGGGACTCGAGTATCTCGCCGGACCGCCGCTCAACCTCCAGCCCCCTGAGGCCATGCAGAACGGCCGTCAAAAACGCGTAGAACGTGTGGGGTGAGACCGGCAGCACCCGGCGACCGAGCGCGTAGGCGGAGATGCTCTCGGCATCCTCGAAGACCTCGTCGCGCACCACCGCCTCGTAGTACACGGCTTCGGCCGGCACGTACATCAGCGCGAAGTCGAAGGTTCCCTCGTCCGGCCGGATGTAGCGCTCGGCAATCTCGTCCACGCGTTCACGCAGCGACCGGCGAAAGGCGCGCCGTTCGCGTGCCTGCATATCGTCGTCCGCCTCGATCATCCGGCGGCATGCCTCGAGCGGGAACTTGGCATCCACCGGAACGATGCGCCCCCCGACGAACAGCGCCGCATCCACCCGCTCGCCCGTGCGAAAGCCGTACTGCATTTGGTAACAGGACGCGGGGAACACCTGCCGCAGCAGCTCCTCCAGCCACACCTCGCCCACAGTGCCACGGAGATGCGGAACCTTGAGCAAGTCCCCGACGTCACGGACCGACTGACCCAGTGCTTCGAGTCGGGTCGTCGCCTCCGCCAGGCGGCCGAGGTGCTCCCGCACATCCGCTATCGATCGCGCCTGCAGCGCAGCGCCTTCGGCTACCGTGCGCGGCAAGTCCTGCGCGCTCGCCGCCACCACCTGAACCCGTGCGCCCAACTCCGCAAGCTGGCCACGAAGCCGCGCCGATTCCGTGCGGCTCCCGACAACGAGGAGCAAGACGGCCACAACCATCCCGGCCAGGGCACAAGCAAGAAGGACCAAGATCAGCGTCATGCCCTCGAACTCCAGGTGAATGCAACGAACCTACCGACTAAGGGGCCACTACGCTGTTGTCCGATAATTGTAGTGGACAAAACATTGACAAAAAGACCCCGAGAACTTATCCTTCCCCTACGAAGAAACAGAGCGCAATGAGCGCTGACCGCTCCAAGTAATTGTTATTACATTATTTACACCACTCTGGAGGAAAGATGAAGCTCTCCCGTATCGTTCCCCTGTCGGTCCTCGGGCTCTCGCTGGCCTTAAGCGCATGCAGCGACGACAATGACCCGGACCTCCCGAACATCATGGACACCGCCCGTGCAGCCGATAACTTCACCACGCTGGTGATTGCTCTAGAAGCGGCTGGTCTCGACGAGACACTCGAGAACGATGGCCCCTTCACCGTGTTCGCCCCCACCGACGAGGCGTTCGCCCAGCTCCCGGACGGGACCATTGAGGCGTTGCTCGACGACATCGACGCTCTCACTGCAGTCCTGCTGTACCACGTGACGTCCGGCAACCTGCCTGCGGCGGATGTCGTGGCGTCCGACCAGATCACGATGCTCCAAGGGACCGCCGTCGACGTATCCGTGAGTAACGACGGTGTCTTCGTGAACTCGGCCTTGGTGCTGGCAACGGACCAGTTCGCGAGTAACGGCGTCATTCACGTGATCAACGAGGTGCTCCTGCCGCCGCAGCCGGCGCAGTAGCTCTCAGCTTCACTCCCCCAGTCGGGCCGGGTGCCGTATGGCGCCCGGCCCGATTGCCATGTCGGTTGGGCAGTTCCGCTTGACGGCAGCCGCCGGTGCACCCAGCGTACACTGATCCCGGAGTGACGACCATGCCGACGTACCAGTTACGCGTGAACGGGCGCACCGAGGCGGTCACTGCGCCGGCCGACATGCCTCTGCTCTGGGTGTTGCGGGATCTGCTCGGCCTCACCGGCACCAAGTACGGATGCGGCACAGGTCAGTGCCGCTCGTGCACCGTACACCTCGACGGCGATCCCGTCTTCTCCTGCCTCGTTCGGGTCGACTCGGTCGGCACTCGACCGGTGACGACCATCGAGGGCCTCTCCGACGGTGGATTGCACCCGATCCAGCGCGCCTGGCTCGAGGAGGAGGTCGTGCAGTGCGGCTACTGCCAACCGGGCCAGATCATGACGGCGGTCGCACTGCTGCGGCAGCATCCCGACCCGAGCGACCAACAGATCGATGATGCGATGTCCCCCGTGCTGTGCCGCTGCGGCACGTACAATCGGATTCGGAAGGCCATCCGCCGGACCGCACGCGGGGAGGGATCATGAACGCCCGGAACGCACGCGACTCCGTCAGCCGCAGGGATTTCATTCGTGTCACCGGTGCTGCCGGTGCGGGTCTCGTCATTGGAGTGTACCTGCCCGGATGTGCGGGCGGCGAGTCACCCCTCCCCGCCGGCGAAGGACCGGGGGCGCTCAACGCCTGGATCCGGATCGGCAGCGACGACAGCGTGACGTTCCTCATCAGCGAGTCCGAGATGGGGCAGGGAGTGCACACGGCGCTGGCGATGGCGCTCGCCGAGGAATTGGACGTCGAGTGGGACACGGTTCGCGTCGAGCACGCACCGACCGATTCCTCTCGCTACGGAGGTCAGAGTACGGGCGGCAGCACCAGTATTCGCCAAGACTTCGAGTTGATGAGGAGGGCAGGCGCCACCGCCCGCGAGATGCTGGTGGCGGAAGCTGCGGCCCGATGGGACGTTCCCACGTCGCAGTGCCGAGCCGAGCGCGGGCACGTCGTGCACACCGCGAGCGAGCGCCGCGCGTCATACGGCGCACTGGCGGAGGCGGCTCGACACCTGCCGCCTCCCGCTCGGCCCCGCCTGAAGCAGCCTGATGAATTCCGACTGATCGGCACGGCGGTCGCGCGGGTCGATTCCCCGGCAAAGGTCAACGGCACGGCGATCTTCGGCATCGACGTGCAGGCACCGGATCTGCTTGTAGCACAGATCGTACATCCGCCGGTGTTCGGCGCGACGGTGCGTTCCGTTGATGCGTCGCGCACCCGAGAGGTCGAAGGCGTACGCGACGTGGTCGAGGTCCCGACGGGGGTCGCGGTCGTGGCTGATCACTTCTGGGCAGCGGCCCGCGGCCGGACTGTCCTCGAGATCGAGTGGAACCTCGGGCCGTGGGCCGACCTCTCGACGGAGCGCATCGGGCAGGCGTGCCAGGACGTGATCGACTCGGGTGCGACCGCTCGGGACGATGGCAACGTCACGCGGGCGCTCGATCGCGCCGCTACTCGCATCGAGGCGGTGTACGATGCACCGTATCTCGCCCACGCCACGATGGAGCCGATGAACTGCACCGCGCATGTACATCCTGAGCGGTGCGAGATCTGGGTCGGAACCCAGTCGCCATCATCGGCCCAGCAGGTCGCGGCCCAGCTCACTGGCCTGCCACTCGACCGCGTCCAGGTCCACACTGCCTACCTCGGCGGCGGCTTCGGACGCCGCTCGCAGACGGACTTCGTCCGCGACGCCGTGCATGTCTCCCATGCAGTTGGCGGACCGGTCAAGGTTGTCTGGACGCGGGAGGACGACATGCGTGCCGGGTGGTACCGACCGGTCTCGCTCCACCGCCTCGAAGGGGGGCTCGACGCCGACGGCTGGCCGGTCGCGTGGGTGCACCGCATCGCCAGCCCCGGCATCCTCGAATCCACCGGGCGCTGGGACGAGCCGTTCGACCCGACGGCGCAGCGAACATGCCCTACGGCATCGACAACGTGCGCGTGACCTGCGCGCATCCGGAGCTGCCGGTCCCGGTCCACTGGTGGCGGGCGGTCGGACACTCGCAGAACCCGTACGTCGTGGAGTGCTTTGTCGACGAACTGGCGCGCGCCGGCGACAAGGACCCGGCCGAGCTCCGTCGACGCCTGCTCGAGGGACATCCTCGGCACGGCGCCCTCCTCGACATCCTCACGGACAAGGCCGGCTGGGGACGCCGCCTGCCCGACGGCCAAGCACAGGGCATCGCGATCAGCGAGTGCTTTGGCAGTCTCGTCGCCCAGGTTGCCGAGGTCTCCCTCGAGTACGACGGACTGGTGCGCGTCCACCGGGTGGTCTGCGCCGTCGATTGCGGGCAGGTGGTGAATCCGGACACGGTCGTGGCCCAGATGGAGAGCGGGATATGCTTCGGCCTGACCGCCGCGCTCTGGGGCGAGATCACGTTCGAGGACGGACGGCCCGTGCAGGACAACTTTGACCGCTACCGCATCGTGCGCACGCGCGAGATGCCCAGGGTCGAAACCTACCTCGTGCCGTCAGGGCTGGCCCGCGGCGGCATCGGGGAAACAGGACTGCCGCCCGTCGCACCGGCCGTCTGCAACGCACTGTTCGCGCTCACCGGACGGCCCGTCCGCTCGCTGCCGATCGGGCGGATCGCCTAGCGACGAAGGCAGGCGTGGTCGCAGCGGGTGGCGGCGGATCGAGGAGGATGCTGGCACCGAGTGAAACCCAAGCCCGCGTGTCGCGGCCATTCACGACGGTCCAGCGTCCCTCGAGAAGAGGCTCAAGGCGCCACGCCCGGCTTTCGCCCACCTGCGCAAGGGACCATGTTGCGCTGATCCGTCACACGAACACCCTCCGGAGGTGTCGATGTTCCGTGTGCCCGCGTGCCTTGCTCTCGCCCTGGCGCTGGTGTCCCCGCACCTCGTCGTCGCGCAGCCGTCCATCGTCGACTTCACGCGTTCCATGGAGAAGCGTGATGGTTTCTACCCCATGTACTGGGATGCCTCCACGGGCCGCTTATTGGTGGAGATTCCCCGCCTCGGTGAGGAGTTTCTCTATCTCACGTCACTCGCGACCGGACTGGGCAGCACGAGGATCGGCCTCGATCGGGGCATGATCGGCGACGAGGCCATCGCGCGATTCGAGCGGATCGGACCGACCGTGTTTCTCGTGCTGAGCAATCCGCGGTTCCGCGCGGATGCCGCCGACGAGCACCTGCGCCGATCCGTCGAGGAGTCCTTCCCGGTCTCCACCGTTGCCGCCTTTTCGGTGCTCGCGGAGCAGGACGGCCGCGTGCTGATCGACGCCACGTCCTACCTGCTGCAGGATCATATGGACGTCATCGGCGCGCTGCAGTCGTCCGGCCAAGGCACCTTCGGGGTGAGCAGCGAACTGAGCGCGCTCTACCTGAGCCGCACGAGGGGATTCCCCAACAACACCGAGATCGAAGTGAGCCTGACGTTCGCCGCGCAGGACCCCGGTGCACTCGTCCGGGCCCACGCGCCCGCAGGAGAGGCGGTCACGCTGCGGCAGCATCACTCGCTGGTGCAACTTCCGGAGCCGGGATTCGCCCCCCGCCGCGGGGATCCGCATCTCGGCAACAACGGCGTGGCGTTCTTCGATTTTGCTCGGGGATTCGACGAACGGTACGAGAGGCGTTACGTGGCACGACACCGGCTCGTGAAGCAACGACCAGGCCCGGCAGCATCTGCGCCGGTCGAGCCTATCGTCTACTACCTCGACCGCGCGATCCCCGAACCCTATCGCTCCGCGTTCCGCGACGGGGCCATGTGGTGGAACGCTGTCTTCGAGGCGGCAGGCTTCATCGGTGCGTTCCGGGTCGACGACATGCCCGACAACATGGATCCGATGGATGCGCGTTACCACGTGATCCAGTGGGTGCACCGGAGCGATCCGGGCTTTTCGATCGGCCCGACCTTCGTCGATCCCCGCACGGGCGAGATCATCAAGGCCGCCGTGCGCATGGACTCGTATCGATCGCTCACGGATTACAACATTCATGCGGGGACGGTGCCTGCCGGCGCGCCCGCGGAAGCGCTCGATCTCTCGGGCTGGCTCGCACAACTCGACCCTCACGTGACCGCGGAGGAGTTCGTGATGGCCCGGCGGCGCCAGCACGCCGCCCACGAGGTAGGGCACACACTCGGACTGTCGCACAACTTCATCGCGGCGGCCGACGGACGATCGTCGGTGATGGACTACCCCGCCCCACTCATCCGGCTGGTCGACGAACGGATCGATCTCTCCGACGCCTACCGCGACGGCCCTGGAGCGTACGATTCCCTGGCCATCCGCTATGCCTACTCTGAATTCGCCCCGGGGGATGAGGAGACCGGTTTGGCGGCCATCGTTTCAGAGGCGCAGCAGCGCGGGATCCGCTTCAACCCCGATGGAGACAACGCCTCGTGGGGCTCCTACCCGGAGGTCAACCAGTGGATCAATGGTGCAGACGCGGTTGTGGAGCTCGCACGCGTGACCGCCGTGCGTCGGCATCTCCTCGACCACTTCAGCGAGGCGGTGCTCGAGGAGGGGCAGCCGCTGGCATGGCTCAACTACCGTCTCGTGCCGGTGTACCTGCATCACCGGTACGCACTGGAGGCGGCGATCAAGGCGGTCGGGGGGATGGAATACGACCATGCCGTTCGGGGTGACGACCGCCCCGCAACCCGTCTCGTGTCCGCCGAGCGCCAGCGGCGCGCGCTCGAGCTCGTGCTCGGCGCGATCGACCCGGCCGAGTTGGTGCTGCCGGAATCCGTACTCGTTGCGATGGCACCTCGTGCGTTCGGCTACCCGACCGACGAGTGGTTCTTCGGATCGGCGGCGTATCCGGCCTTCGACCACCTGGGCGCGGCCAGGACCCTCACAGCAATGGTCGTGACGAATCTGCTGGACCGCCGCCGTGTGGCACGGCTCGCCGCGCTCCATGCCCGCCACGGCGACCTACCATCGGCGGAGGAGGTCATGGCACGTCTCATCGAGCGAACCTGGACCGGCTACACGCCGCCCGAGTTGGCCGGCCTCGCCCGAGTGGTGCAGCGCGTGGTGGTCGATGCCCTCATCGATCTGGCAGCGGACAGCGAGGCGACGGTCGAGGCGCGGGCGGCCGCGGAGTGGGGATTGCGGCGCTTGCTCGAGACGGTGCAGAGCGCCGACCCCCGTGCGCCCGAGCAGCAGGCGCACCGTGCCCTGATCTGGGCAGACATCGAGCGGTTCCTGACCCGGCGCGACCAGGCGACGTCGCGCAGCCTGCCTGCCGCGCCGCCGCCGGGAACCCCAATCGGCGGCCGATGAGTGGTGCTGTCGCCCCAAGCGAGTCTCAGCTCGCCCGGCCTGTGAGATCCTCCACGACGCGCGCGAGACCCGTCACCACCCGAGCGAGGCGCGCATAGTCGAGCTTCTCCGGCGTGTCACCAGGGAGGTGATAGTAGCCGTAGCGGAACAGTGCGGTGTCGGTGACCATGACAGCCGGATACCCTTCGCGCCAGAACGCCCAGTGGTCAGACCAGAAGACACCCGGCAGGTATCCCGGGAGCGCCGCTCCTTCGCATGGGAAGCGGGTGTGCGTGCGGAATGAGCGGACGCAGTCGCGCACGAGTCCACGCGACCCCAGGTTGCCGACAACCGCGACGAAGTTGCCCGTGCGCGGGTACAGCAAACCGAGCGGGATCGGGTATGACTGACTGAGGGGTCGATCGGTATAGCAGCCCAGGGTTTCGAGCGAGAGCATCGCGCGCAGCCGGATCCCGCGCTCGACGAGCGAACGGGCGTACCGGCGACTCCCCATGTCGGCGGTGAGGAAGAACGGTGGCTCCTCATTGACGAAGGCCACCGATCGGATCGGAAGCCGGGGAGCCAATGTCGCCGTGGCGCGGGCAACCTCGATGAGCGCGGCAACGCCCGAGGCGTTGTCGTTGGCCCCCACCGTCCCGACGACCGAGTCGTAGTGTGCGCCGATCACGATGTGTTCGGCACTGTCGTCGTCGGGTCCGAGCGCACCGACCACATTGCGCACCTCTACGCCGCGCACGGTATAGGCTTGCATGTCCACTGCGAGCCCGGCGGATCGCAACTGGTCCTCGATGTAGCGTGCTGCGCTGTCGAGGGACCCGGCGTTCCACACGTGCCGCTCACCAATCTCCTCGGCGAGAACCTCCACATGCCTACGGAGACGCCGGCACACCGCGGTCTCGTGGGAGTCTAACGCGGGAAGCGGGCCGTGATAGGAGCGACCGGGCATCCGGATTCCCGCACGAGCCAGCAGTGCGATGAGGAGCAACGCGGCAACGGTGATCTCGAGCCAACCCATGACGGCCATACTATCGCATCGGGAACGCCGCCGTGAGGCACCGCGTCGGGGGCCCCCTTGCCCGCCTCAGCGCACTCGGTCCGTCAGTGCCTGCATGAGCGCCCTGAGGTTACGAGGGTTCTGTCCGAGGTCCGCGTTGCCGACCCGGGAGGCAGATCGGGCACGCACGATGCGCTGCTCCCCCAGATCCTCGATCCACACGGTAACGTCGTCCCTGAACCGGAAGAACCTCGACGTCCGGACGAATCGGAGCCGACGCGTTCCGTTGTCGACGTCGTCGGAAACAAACCGCCAGCGCGGCAGCGCCGCGGCCACGGCGAGGACCAATTCAGCCGCCTCGTCCGCGGCCACCGAGACGGTCAGCGGCCGGAGCAGCGGCTCGGCAGCATCGCGTGCGGTCTCGGCGACGTTCGTCGTGAGGTCACGCCCCCAGTCATCGACCTGAAGCGCGACGACGAGGAACCCCAGACCCGCGAGGACTGCGAGCAGGACCAACGCAGAACTGATCGACACGGTGCTCTCCGTCTCCACACGTCGTCATCTGAGCCCCTTGCCACCCCTCGAGCGGGCTCCGATCTGTCAATGTTTTGTTATTGACAATAGATCAACAACAACTAGCTTCTCCGTATGAATCGCGCGACACTGCCTGCTAAGCCCACCGCCGCCGTCATCGGTGCTGGACTTGCCGGAGCGGCGTGCGCCGAGCGCCTCACGAAGGCCGGTTGGCGCGTCACCGTGTTCGACAAGTCTAGGGGTGCAGGCGGCCGGGCGGGAACCCGACGATGTGGAGCCGTCATCGCCGACCACGGCGCCCAGTTCTTCCCGGTCCGGACGGCCGCGTTCAGGACCGTCGTGGACCGTTGGCTGCGGTCGGAGATTGCTGCACCCTGGCACGGGCGCATCGTGTCCTTCGGCGGGCTTGGCGAGCATTCGCCGAGCGACGATGAGACGAAGTACGTCGGGATACCTGGGATGAGCGCGTTGGCGCGCTCGCTGCTCGCAGGCGCCAGATTCGAGGCGAGCACCAGCGTCGCTTCCGTACGGCTCGAGCCGGCAGGCTGGGCCGTGCTCGACACTCGGGGAAGGGTCTGGGGCCCGTTCGATGCGGCTCTCGTAGCCGTGCCGCCGCGTCAGGCCGTCGAGATTGCCGCCGGTCAGACGCCGCTGATCGACGAGATCAGGAACGTGGCGATGGCTCCGTCCTGGGCGGCGATCGCGGCCTTCGAGCCCAAACTGGAACTGCCGTGGGATGCGGCACACATTGCAGCATCGCCGCTCACCTGGGTGGCGCGCAACGGGTCAAAGCCTGGCCGAACCGACTCCCCCGACGTCTGGACGCTCCACGCCGCCCCGGAATGGTCGGCTGCGCACATCGACGAGCCGGCGCCGACCGCGGCGAGGCGGCTGCTTGCGGCGTTCGCGGACTTCGCGCCGACCCGAGGCGTTACGCTTCTCCATCTCACCGGCCATCGGTGGCGGTATGCCCGACCGATCGAGCGGCGTGAGCCGCGCGCATTGTTCGACCGCACGCGGCGGATCGGCTTCTGCGGGGATTGGACCGGCCACGCTCGCCTCGAGTCGGCCGTCCTGAGCGGAATTGCCCTTGCGCGCGCAGCCTCAGCCTCCCCGCTTTCGGTTACGGAGGCAAGGGCATGACACGGGACGCTTCGGGATCGTCGCATTCCTCACGAGAGTCCGTCTGGGACTATCCGCGACCGCCTCGGCTGGAAGCTTTCGCAGGCCTCATCGAGGTGGTCTTCAGTGGTGTTACTCTCGTCTCCAGCCTGCAGGCGTGGCGGGTACTCGAGACCAGTCATCCGCCGACCTACTACGTGCCGCCGGAGGACGTCCGGATGGAACACCTCATCCCCGGGCATCGGACCTCGTACTGCGAGTGGAAGGGCGTCGCCCGTTGGTACGACGTGTCAGTCGCCGGACGACGCGCACCCAATGCCGCCTGGTCCTACCCGGACCCAGTTGCCGATTTCGTGGCCATTCGGGATCACGTCGCGTTCTATGCGGGATTGATGGAGGGCTGCTTTGTCGCGGGGGAGCGCGTCACGCCGCAGCCCGGAGAGTTCTACGGGGGCTGGATCACTCGGAACATCGAGGGGCCATTCAAGGGCGGCCCTGGGACGATGGGGTGGTGAATGTGACCAACACCAATCCTGCGCGAACCTACGTCATCCTCGGTGCGAACGGCGGTATCGGGTCGGCGGTCGCTCGTCGGCTCGCCGGCGGTGGTCATCGGCTCGCCCTCGCGGGACGCTCACGCGACGCAATCGAGGCCACTGCGTCCCCGCTCGGTGCGAATCCATTCGCGGCCGACGTCGCCGACCCAGACGCCGTAGACCGACTCTTCGCCGACATCGGTGAGCGGATTGGCCCCGTGGCGGGGGCGGTCAACTGCGTGGGATCCGTGCTGCTCAAACCCGCCCATCTCACGAGCACCGACGAGTGGGCGGGGACGCTGCAGGCGAACTTGACGTCGGCGTTCGCGCTCGTGCGGGCTGCTGGTCGCCATATGCGCGAGCAGGGAGGATCTGTCGTCCTGATCTCGTCAGCCGCGGCGCGGGTTGGTCTGCCCAACCACGAAGCGATCGCAGCCGCGAAGGCCGGTGTCATTGGCTTGGCCCGCTCTGCCGCCGCTACGTACGCCAAGGCCGGGCTCAGATTCAACGTCGTTGCTCCAGGACTCGTGCGGACGTCCGCGACGGAGCGGATCTGGCGTCACGAGACCGCGGCGGACGCTTCCCGTGCCATGCACGCTCTTGGGCGCCTGGGCGAACCGGACGACGTCGCCCGGGCCATCACGTGGCTCCTCGAACCTGAACAGGACTGGATCACCGGACAGGTGTTGGGAGTCGATGGGGGGCTCGCCGACGTCAAACTGCGCTGAGGTCGCGCGAACGAGCGCACCCGCTCGCCGTCGGGCGGCTCGAGGGCCAGCAGGGATCACTGCAACTGATAGACCCGGATGTAGTCCACGAGCATACGCTGTGGCCAGATCGACTCGTCTACCCCCTGCGATCCACCCCAACTGCCTCCGACGGCGATGTTGAGAATCAGATGAAACGGCTGGTCGAATGGCCACACCTCGTAACTGGGCCCCTCCTTCAGGAACGAATGGAACCTGACGTCATCGATGTAGAAGTCGATGCGGGTCTCCGTCCACTCCATCGCGTACACGTGGAACGTGCTCTCGGCATCTGGGACCGCCGCGCGTCCCGTTCGCTGCGTACCGAGCATGTGGTTGTACGCCGCCGTGTGTACTGTCGCAAAGACCGAGTCGGGCGCGAAGCCGACGTGCTCCATGATGTCGATCTCGCCGCTTGCCGGCCACGCGCCATAGGAACTGCCTGACGACAGCATCCAGATCGCCGGCCACGTGCCGACCCCAGACGGCAGCTGCGCCCTGATCTCGATCTTGCCGTACCGCCAGTCGCCCTTCCCCTTGGTGACGAGCCGCGCCGACGTGTACTCGCGTGAGCTGAACGGTTCCTTCCTCACCTCGATGAGGAGCGAGCCCCCCTCGACACGCGCATTCTCCAGGCGCGTCTCCGTGTAGTACTGCAGCTCGTCGTTCCCCCAACCGCAGAGATTCGGGCACCCGTCTCCGACGTCATACCCCCACAGATCGGGATCCGGCAGCCCGTCGGCATCGAACTCATCCGACCAGACGAGCGTATAGGTCCCCGGGTCCTCCGGGTCTTCGGTATCTGGTGGCGTGTTGTCGACGATCGAATCACCGCATCCCAGCGCAACCAGCAGCAGCGCCGCGAGTCGTGCCCGTCCAGGGAGACGGCGCTCCCGCTTCGTCGACGCCGATCCTGAGGCCTCGCCGGCCGAGCGGTCCCGGGTCGTTGGACCTACCGTTGCTCTCATGTCTTCGTATCTCCTACCGCCCGTCGAGGAAGTGCCGAGCGATCGTCTGAGGGAGACCCCCAAAGCGCACGCCCTGCAGATTGGTCGTGATGGCGACGGCCAACCGCTCGTCCGGGTAGACCAGCAGCATCGATCGCGCTCCGACCGAACCGCCCGTGTGGCTCACGACGCGCCGCTCGTCTGCGTCCCGGCCGACCGACCACCCGAGACCGTATCCCGTCTCACTCCCGTCACGGGTGCGCCGTGACGTCCACAGGCGCTCCACCGCCGCTGGGGTCAGAAGCGCGCCACTGAGCAGACCAAGGCTGAAGCGCACCAGGTCGGTAGGGGTGGAGACGTACCCGCCGCCGGCCCACTTGTAGCTGTTGTCGACCGGCGGGGCTTCCCGGACGTCCCCGTCGACGAGCACATAGAACGTGCTGAGTCCGTCGACCGGCACGTCCGCACGCTCCGGTTGGGTGTTCGTCAGCTCCAGCGGATCGAGCACGGCCGTGCGCATGTACTCCAGGAAGTCCTGGTCCGAGGCATCCTCTATGGCCGCCGCGATGAGGCTCCAACCGTAGGTGGAGAACCCATACCGCGTGTCCGGCTCGAACACCAGCGAGTCGCGCGCGAAGATGGCGAGGCCCTCCAGCACAGACGGATACGGGCGGTTGCTGCGGAACTCGTCTCCCTGGTAGTGGCGTATGCCCCCGGTGTGTCCTGCCACCTGCTCCACGGTGACCGGGTAGCGCTTCTCCGGGAACGACTCCACATAGCACTGGATGTCGGCGTCGAGCTCGATCGTTCCCTGCTCGATCATCAGACCGAGTGCCGCGGATGTCAGGGGCATCGAGATGGCACCGATGCGGAACTTGGTGTCAGGGGCGACCGGTATTCCCGACGCGAGATCCGCCATGCCGAACTCCTCGGACCAGACGATCGCGGAGTCGCGCCCGACGGCGATGGCGAGCCCCGGGATCTGGTGGGTCTCCCGAAAGCGCTGCACGAGTGCCCGTACCGAATCGATCGAGGGCCGCCGCTCCTGCATGGCTTGGGCACCGAGTGCTGGGGGGGCCAGGACAAGCAGGATGGATGGCGCTACCGCTACAAGTCGGACGTGGCGCATGAGCGTCTCCTCCATGGTGCAGGGACCCGACCCGCTGGCCGACCTCACGATCCCGCCCGCCCCTCCCCACCGCCAACACTACCACCCCCCGCAGGGTCCATCGCTTGCTCGATCTCGTCAAGGGACGGCAATCCACTGCGCCACCCGGCCGCAGCGCCCGGGGTCCACGACTCACAGCCTACCAGAAGCATGCCACGCAACGCGGGAGCCGGCGGCGTGTCACACAGGTATGGCGGCGTGCTGCCACCACCAGTACCGAGCCAGCTACGGAGTGCCAGCCGGATCACCGCGCCGCTCACAGGCCGAACCAATACGCCATCTTCACCGCGAACACGTTGATGCCTGGCGCATCGAGGGCATCGAACAGGGCCCCCGACGCGTCGAGGCTACCGGTATCTTCGCGGCCACGCCGGTTCATCTGCCAGACCACGAACAGGGTCGACCCGGGACGGAATTCCCAGCGGAGGACCGCATTGGTCCTGAGGGACACGATGCGGAAATCGGGTTCCCCGATCGTGAAGTCCGGATTGCCGTCGCCATCGCCGTCGATCGCGATGTCCTCACCGTCTCCCGGACGGTCGATGCGATCGGGACCGAGCGGATCGAAGCGATCTGCGTAGTCTGGTGCTTTGGGATCGGCGGCGAGCTTGATCGTGTCGTAACGGCCGGCAGACACGAACGGCTGCGCATAGAACTCGAGCGACAGGCGCGGGGTGAGCGCGAGGTCGGCACGCATCGTGAGCGAAATCTCGCGGCGATCCAGCTCGCCCAGGACGTAGTAGGTCGAGTCGGCGACAGACTCCTGCGCGAGGTACTGGCGATCCGACTCTTCGCGGCTCGCGCGTCCTTCCACGCTGAGCGAGAAGCGCCCTGGAGGGCGCCACCGCATGCTCGCCGATACGTCCCAGCGCTCGGCACCGCTCACGTCTTCTCGGGTCCAGTCGCCGCCGATGCTTCCCCAGACGGAGCGCCGAAAGTCGGTCCGGGCATTGCTGCGCACCTGCCAGCTGCCGGGCCGCTGGAACGCCGGTCCTCCCCTGAGCAGGCGGGTGTCCAGCGCCGGAAAGTCGCGCTCCACGTTGGCTGACACGCTCCAGTAGTTGAGGAAATCCGCGGACGCCCGTGATTCCACCGTCGTGCGTGTGCGCTCACCGCCCCATGTGAACGCCGCCCGCTCC
>JBDHDN010000033.1:0-17691 GCA_039591485.1 Gemmatimonadota bacterium | reverse complement strand
GCCGATCTCCTGGCGGACATTCCCGGAGTGTACGTGTTACGCGCGGGGTTCGTCGGGCAACCAGAGTACGTGCAATACGCAGGGCGCGGCGGTGCGGCACTCGAACTCTACTGGGACGGCGTTCCGGTTCAGCCCGTGGGGGGGGACACGCTCTTCGTCGATCCCGGCCGGTACTCTCTCACATACCTTCGTCGTGTGGATGTCGAGGTCTTGCCGGCTCTCCTCCGGGTGTACCTGGTGTCCGAGCGCCACGAACTGCCAGTCATCCGCTCGAAGGTCCGCGTCCAGTCCGGTACCTTCAAGGCCGCGCAGTACACGGCCCTCTTCCAGAAGCGGTTTCCGAACGGACTCGAGCTCGACGTGGCCGGGAATTTCGCCGGTACGGAGGCATCGACCGCCAATGCCGGTGCAGACGCGTTCGATCTCTGGGCGAGTCTGGCTTGGCTACCGACGCCTCGCATCGGCGCACGGTATCAGCTTCGGCGCCAGTCGCTCGATCGTGACGGCATTGCAGGTCTGGTGAATGAGCGCGAGGGGGCCCGAACCGACATGCAGTTCACCTTCTTCGCGCGGAACTCCGACAGCGACCTGGGATTGAAGGCGGAGCTCGGGCTTGCCTCGAGCTTTTGGTCGGCCGACTCCGGTGTGACGCCGGGTACCCATGGCGTCAGGCAGGTCTTCGCGGGCCTGCAGTACCGCCTACCGAATCTCACGCTCTCCGGCGTCGTCCGGGGCGCCGACAGCAGGACCCCATTCGCGATCGAAGGGCGGTTCGGCTGGGTACCTCTGTCCGTCGTCGTCCTGTCGGCGGATGCCGGGTACCGCCAGCATACGGGCGACCGCTCCTCCATCTGGCTCAGAGGCAGTGCCGGACTTCACGCAGGACCGGTTTCGCTCGTGGCGGAGGGAATGATGCGCGATGCCGTGCAGGCATCGGCGCTGCCGGACGACACGGCGCAGGCCACCATCGATCTCACGCTGAGGGCGGGACTGGGTACGAAGTTCATAGGAGGGCACGGCGCTATCCAGCGCCGGGACGCATTCCAGGCACGCGCCTATCCGGAGCTGCCGGCGGTGCCGGCGCTGGCGGCAACTCCCCAGACAACGTACGTGGTGGCCGACGGCTACGTGAGACCGATCTCGCCGCTCACGGTGTCGGGCACCCTCTCGCATCCGGTGCAGGGTGAGGCAGCCGATTTCCAGCCACCACAGCACCTACGGGCGGCGCTGACGTTCCGGTCGAAGTATTGGCGGACGTTCCGGTCGGGGGCGTTCGATGTGAAGTTCGAGGCGGCCGTGGAGCGCTGGGGCGCCGGCACGGCGGGTCTTGGAACGGACGGCTCACCAATTGAACTTCCCCCGGGAGAGTTCTGGGAGTTCCAAGTCGAGATCCAGCTGGTCACCTTCACGGCGTTCTGGGTTCTGCGGAACGCCCGTTTGAGCGAGGACCAGTACGTTCCAGGTCTCGTGTATCCGGGGAACGCACAGTTCTTCGGCGCCTCATGGGTGTTTTCCAACTGAGTGGGCAGCTGCGTCGGCAGCTGTAGAGAAGGAGGCGCGATCGTGCCGCGTTCGATGACCGGCTTCGGTGCCGCAGAGGGAGCTCTGGGCGGAGGACGCATCGCCGTGGAGATCCGAACCGTCAATCATCGTCACCTCGCCGTACAGTGCCGTTTCCCCGCCGACTTGCAGCGTTTCGAGAGTGATGTGCGGGCTCGCCTGCGTGACCATTTCGAGCGAGGACATGTGTCGGTCTCCGTACGATGGACGGAGTTGCCGGTGCGAGCGGCACCGGTCGGGGTCGATGTGGACCGTGCACGTGCCGTCGTGGCGGCGCTCGAGCAGCTGAAGACCTCACTGGGCCTCGAAGGGAAGATCGATCTCGCGTTCGTTGCCCGTCAGCCCGAGGTCTTGGTGTACGGCGGCGAGGACGAGCCCGCACTGGAGGGTGCTCCCCTCCTCGCGCTGATCGATCGAGCCGCGGCCGAGACGGTATCGGTTCGGGATCGGGAGGGACGGGAGCTCGCCAGCGACCTTGCGTCGCGGATTGCGCGCATGGAAGCCTCGCTGAGCACGATCGAGCGACGCGCACCCGAACGGCTCCGGGAAGCGCACGAGCGGATGCGCGCGGCTGTGCAGGAACTCCTGGCGGAGCGGCAGCTCGACGAGGCCAGGCTGGTTCAGGAGGTCGCGCTGTTGGCCGAGCGCGTCGACATCACCGAGGAGATCGTGCGACTCCGGTCTCACTTCGGTGCATTTCGGGAGGCACTGCAAGCCAAGGACGCGATAGGCAGGAGGCTCTCGTTCTTGGGGCAGGAGATGCTCAGGGAGGTGAACACGATCGGCGCGAAGGCGAATGACGCGATGATTGGGGAGGCAGTGATCGACCTCAAGTCAGCGCTCGAGAAGATCCGCGAGCAGGCCGAGAACATCGAGTGACGCCGCGGTTGGTCATCCTCTCTGGGCCGTCCGGGGGCGGGAAGACCACGATCGCCCGCCGGCTGGAGGGGGCTCGGGACGATGTGGGATTCAGCGTCTCGGCGACGACCCGCGCCCCGCGCGCGAACGAGCGGGACGGTGTAGATTATTATTTCTTTGGCCGGGATGCGTTCGAGCGCCGGCGGGCTGAGGGGGCGTTCCTCGAGTGGGCAGAGTACGCGGGCCAGCTGTACGGCACGCTCGAAAGCGAGGTCGAGCGGCTCTTCGCGAAAGGGAGTCACGTCCTGCTCGACATTGAGGTTCAGGGTGCCGAGCAGGTGCGGCGTGCGCGGTCCGATGCCGTCGCGGTCTTCGTGATCCCTCCCTCGGCAGACGCACTCCTCGAGCGACTGACCGGTCGGCGAACGGAGACACCCGATCAGGTTGCGCGACGGGTGCAGCAGGCCGACCGTGAGCTGGCGGTGGCGGACACGTACGAGTGGATTGTCGTGAACGACCGGGTGGATCTTGCGGTTCAGGCCGTTGCAGGCATCATCGATGGCGAGCCGGCTGCGGCACCGACGCCGGACCGGGAAGCGGCACGGATCGCGGGCATTCGCCTGGCCCTCGAGGCCTGGCTCAAGCACCACCGAAACGACTGAGCACCAACGCGAAAGGACGGCAATGCAGATCTTCACTCCAGGGGACCTTTCACAGCACGCCGGGAACAAGTACCTCGGCGTGCTCGCCGCGGCGAAGTTTGCCCGGTTCATCAACGACTTCCCGCGGGACCGATCGCTCGAAGAAAAGAAGCTCACCACGCGGGCGCTGGAGAGCCTCGCGGACGGTGGGCTGAACTTCCGACTCGTGCGGCGCAGGCGACACGAGGCGTGACTATCGAGGGCCGGCGCGT
The DNA here is from genome assembly GCA_039591485.1 of Gemmatimonadota bacterium. Lineage (GTDB taxonomy): Bacteria > Gemmatimonadota > Gemmatimonadetes > Gemmatimonadales > GWC2-71-9 > JAOTVV01. The sequence goes on along the minus strand of JBDHDN010000033.1, from coordinate 14,360 downwards.
CGTCCTCGGCGTGTCGGGCGGCATCGCGTGCTACAAGTCATGCACGCTCGCACGCCGCCTGACTGAGCTAGGAGCGGACGTCGACGTGGTCCTCAGCGCGGCCGCAGCGGAGTTCGTGCGGCCGCTGACGTTCGAAGCCCTGACCCGGCGCCCGGTGGCGACCTCCCTCTGGGAGCGCTCCCGGGCGCTAGCGCATGTCGAGCTGGCCCGGGAGCCAGATCTGGTCGTGGTGGCGCCGGCTACCGCCCACCTGCTTGCCAGAGCCGCGCTTGGATTGGCCGACGACCTCCTCACGGCGCTCCTCCTCGCGACGCAGGCGCCCGTCCTCGTCGCTCCAGGCATGAACGACGATATGTTCGACCATCCCGCGACGCAGGTGAATCTCCAGACGCTTCGCCAGCGGGGCTGGACCGTGCTCGGTCCGGCGGTGGGGCCCCTCGCCGAGGGCCCGAGCGACCGCCCGGGTCGAATGGTCGAGCCGGAGGAGATCGTCGTGCAGGTGGAGCGCATGCTGTGCTTGCCTCAGGGCCGGCTGTCCGGGCGCCGGGTGGTGGTGACTGCCGGACCGACGCGAGAGCCGCTCGATGCCGTTCGCGTGATCTCGAACCGCTCGAGCGGGAGGATGGGATACGCCCTCGCGACACGCGCGTTCGCGCGGGGAGCCGACGTGACGCTCGTGACGGGTCCGGCATCGGTCCCCCTGCCAATTGGGCCGACGGTCGTGCCGGTCGAGACCACGGCCGACATGCGGACGGCGCTCGAACGGCTCCTCCCCGACACGGACGTGTTGCTCATGGCCGCCGCGCCGAGCGACTATCGGGTGGAGAGGCCTGTCGCAGGCAAACGGCCCCGGCAAGGCGGCGTGGTGCGGATCGAGCTCCACCCAACGGCGGACATCTTGGCCGTCACAGGGGATCTGCGGAAACCCAAGGCCGTGATTGTGGGCTTCGCGCTCGAGACGGGTGCGGGGCTCGACCGGGCACGGGAGAAGCTCCGCGCGAAGCGTCTCGATCTCATCGTACTCAACCGCGCCGACGAGATCGGCAGCGGTTTCGAGGTCGAGACCAACCGCGTCACCCTGGTATCTTCGGACGGCGCGGAGGAATTGCCCCTGTTGCCCAAGATGGAAGTGGCAGACCGCATTCTCGACGACGTCGAGGCACGCCTGTGAGCGAAGGACGTGAGCTGCTTCGACAGTACCTCCGCCAGCGAATCGACCTGGCCGAGCCCGCCATCATGCTCGATGCGCCGATGGCGTCTGCAGAACCGATGCAGCCGGCTGCCGAGCAACCGCACGGTCGCCGGGCTCCGGAGCCCCCTCGACCGGCGGCGAGCGGCGAAAGTCGTGGTGCCCCGCGCGTCGGGGAGGGCAATGAGCCACGGTGGATGCGCGATGCGCCTGCGATACCAGAGCGGGGCATCGTGGTCGCATCGCCGACAGACGATCTCTTCAGCGACGATCCCATCGCTGGCCTTTCACTCGCGGAGCTGGCTGACCGGGTCACCTCGTGCACCAAGTGCGCGCTGTCACGGAGCCGCACCAACGCTGTTCCGGGCGAAGGCCCCGCGAACGCCAAGCTCGTCGTGGTGGGTGAGGGCCCCGGGGCCACCGAGGACGAGACGGGCCGGCCGTTTGTGGGACGGGCGGGCGCGCTGCTCACCGACATCCTTGCGGCAATCGATCTCCCGCGCGAGCAGGTCTTCATCTGCAACGTGGTGAAGTGCCGGCCGCCCCAGAATCGCAAGCCCGCGCCGGCCGAAATCGAGTCCTGCGTGCCGTTCCTGCACCGGCAGCTTGATATCCTCAGGCCGGCGGTGATACTTGCTATGGGGGGGACTGCAGCCGAGACGTTGCTCGAGACCAAGCAGTCGCTCGGCGCGTTACGCAACAAGGTGCACGAGTTCCGCGGGATCCCCGTCGTCGTCACGTACCATCCGGCGGCCCTGCTGCGAAACCCACATTGGAAGAAGCCCACCTGGGATGACGTCCGTATCGCACGCCAGCTTGTCGACCGTCACGGCTGAGGGACACCCGGCCCGACAGACGCCGTGGAGCGAAGAAGCCGAGCAGGCCGTTCTGGGAGCGATGCTGATTGACCAGGACGCCGCGCTGAAGGCGGCCCAACTGCTGAACGACACCGCCTTCTACCGCGACGCGCATCGCCGGATCTTCCGCGCGATGCTGCTTCTGCTCGAAAAGGGCGACGTGATCGATCCTCTGCTGCTGCGGGACGTCCTGCAGCGTCGGGGAGATCTCGAGCCTGCGGGTGGGATGGAGTACATCGCGGAGTTGCTCGACGTGGTGCCGACGGCGGCGAACATCGAGTACCACTGCCGCATCGTGCGTGATCGGGCGCTGCGGCGCCGGCTGATCGAAGCCGGGACGGCAATCGTCCAGACCGGGTACGAGGGTCCCGATGAGGTGGATGCGCTGCTCGACCATGCGGAACAGCGGATCTTCGAGGTGTCGTACCAGCGCGCCGGGCAGGAGGCCGTCCGGCTCAAGAGTCTGGTGTGGGACACGATGGAGCGCATCGAAGCGCGCCATCACGGGGAGGAATCGGTTCACGGAGTGCTCAGCGGCTTCCGAGATTTGGATCGGCTCACGAACGGCTTCCAGCCGAGCGACCTGATCATCGTGGCAGCCCGCCCGTCGATGGGGAAGTCGTCGTTCTGCCTGAACATCGCCACGCACGCGGCGGTCGAAGCGAAGGTGCCGGTCGCCTTCTTCTCGCTGGAAATGGCCAAGGAGCAGTTGGTGGAGCGGATGCTCGCCTCGGAGAGCCTTGTCGACCTGCAACGGTTCCGTCAGGGGAAGCTGCTGGAGGAAGATTTCTCCAAGCTTTCCTATGCGGTGGGAATCCTGGGACAGGCACCAATCTGGATCGACGATACGCCCGGTCTCGGACTGCTCGAGCTGCGCTCCAAGGCCCGGCGCCTCAAGGCCGAGCACGGGATCGGGCTCATCATCATCGACTACCTGCAGCTCATCACAGCACCGCGCGAGTCGGAGAACCGCCAGGCGGAGATCAGCTTCATCTCACGCTCGCTCAAGGCACTGGCCCGTGAGCTGCGCACGCCCGTCATCGCGTTGTCGCAGCTCTCCCGCGCTCCGGAGCAGCGCGGTGGTGACCGGCGGCCGATGCTCTCCGACCTTCGGGACTCCGGGGCTATCGAGCAAGATGCCGACCTGGTCGCGTTCATCTACCGCGCGGAGATGTATAAGTCCGTGATGGAGAAGGATGCAGATGCCAGAGAGGGCACCGCAGAGCTGAACCTCGCCAAACACCGCAATGGCCCCACCGGTACCATCACGCTGGCGTTCCGGAAGGAGTGCACGCGGTTCGGCGACTACACCGAGCGCGACGACGACGAATTCGATGTCGCCTAGCGGCCGGACGGTCTACCGGTGTTCGGAATGCGGTGCAGAGCATCCGAAATGGGGCGGCCGGTGCGACGCGTGCGGTGAGTGGAATACCCTGGTCGAGGAGCCGGTGGCCGCGGCACGGGGCCGCACCCGCGGAGGCCGGGCCCAGCCGACGGCGCCGGGACCGGAGCCGGTGCGGCTCGCCGACGTCCGGGGCGAGCGGCTCGAGCGGTGGCGGACCGGAATAGCCGAATTCGACTACGTCCTCGGCGGCGGCATCGTCCCTGGATCGCTCGTGCTCGTGGGCGGCGAGCCCGGCATCGGCAAGTCCACGCTGCTCCTCCAGTGTGCCGCGCGGCTCGAGGCGGCGGGCATCTCGACCCTCTACGTCTCGGGAGAGGAGTCGGTCGATCAGGTACGGCTCAGAGCTGAGCGGATCGACGAAGATGCTGGTCCGGTCCGGCTCCTCCCGGAGGTGCGTGTCGAGTCGGTCCTCGGCCGGGCCGATGGCGGTGTCGCCCAGGTCATCTTCGTCGACTCCATCCAGACCACCTACACCGACGACCTCGACGGTGCGCCGGGAAATGTCGGGCAGGTCCGAGAGTGTGCCGCGAGATTTCAGCGGTTCGCCAAGGAGACCGGAGCGGCCGTCGTGCTGGTGGGACATGTCACGCGTGGCGGCGTGATCGCGGGGCCCAAGACACTGGAGCACATCGTCGACACGGTGCTGTACTTCGAGGGCGGCGCGGGCTCGGAGTTCCGGGTCCTGCGGGCGGTCAAGAACCGCTTCGGCTCGGTGGACGAAGTCGGGATCTTCGAGATGACCGGCGCCGGGCTCCGTCCGGTAGAGAACGCCTCCGCGGCGTTCCTCGCCGGGCGAGACACCGCAACGGCCGGCTCTGCGGTCACGGCGCTCATGGAGGGGACCCGTCCGGTGCTCGTGGAGATCCAGGCGCTCGCGGCAAAGGCAGGGTTCGGAACCCCGCAGCGCGTCGCCACTGGGCTCGAGCATCGCCGGCTCGCAGTGCTCCTGGCCGTGCTCGAGCGTCGAGCGAACCTCGCGTTTCGAGACCTCGACGTCTTCGTGAACGTCACCGGCGGTGTGCGTCTGGTCGAGACCGGTTCCGATCTCGCCGTTGCCGCCGCGCTCTGCTCGAGCCTGGCCGACCGGCCGCTGCCATCTGATGCGCTCTTCCTCGGGGAGATCGGACTTGGGGGCGAGGTGCGGCCGATCGGGGCCCTCGATCGCCGGGTCAGCGAGGCCGAGCGGCTGGGTTTCCGTCGGCTGTTCGTCTCTGCCCGCAACCGGACCGGTGCAGGGGTGGCAACAGTGCCCCTCGGGACCGTCGAAGACCTCTGGCGCCATGTCGCGGCCTGACGTTGGGGTCCTCGTTGCTGCGGGCGGACACGGTGTGCGGGCCGGCCCCGGGGCTCCGAAGCAGTTCCGCGAGATCGCAGGAGTGCCCATGCTCCTCCGCTCGATCCGTCCGTTCGCCGTGCACGCCCGGGTCGGCCGCATCGTCGTGGCGCTGCCAGATGCGTTCGCCGCCTCGCCTCCCGAGTGGTTGGCAACGGTGGCGGGAGAACGGCTTCGCATCACCCGCGGAGGAGAAACCCGGGCGGGATCGGTGCGCGCGGCGCTTGCGGTGCTCGATTCGGAGCTCGCCACCGTGCTGGTGCACGACGCGGCTCGTCCCTTCGTCTCCCCCGAGACGGTCGACGCCGTCATCGGCCTCGCCTCGGAGGGGAACGCGGTTGTCCCCGGCGTGCCTGTGTCGGAGACGCTCAAGCGCGTCGCCGGCGCGGAGCGGCGAGTGGTTGCCACGGTCGATCGCGCGGACCTGTGGCGTGCCCGGACGCCACAAGGCTTTCCGCGCACCATGCTCGAAGAAGCCTTCCGGACCGCGCCGGACCGGTCCTGGCCGCACTTCACCGACGAGGCTGCCCTCGTCGAGTCCGCGGGATTCGCCGTACTGGTGATCCCGGATCGTGAGGGCAACGTGAAGATCACAACGGAGGAGGACTTCGCCGTGGCGGAGTACCTCGCAACCCGATGACGGTCCTGCCGTTTCGTGCGCCGGCGGACGTCGAGGCCGCAGTGCCACGTGTCGCGGCGCACTTCGCCGCTGCCGGCTTGCTCGGCTACCCCACGGAAACGGTGTATGGACTCGGCTCGACCCCGACCGACGGTGCCGTCGCCGCGCTGTCACGCCTCAAGGGCCGGCGAGAGGGAAAACCGTTCCTGCTGCTCGTGGCCGGCCGTGACATGGCACAGCGGAACGGATTGGTGTTCACAGGTGCCGCGCAGCGGCTCGCCGATCACTTCTGGCCCGGTCCGCTCACGCTCGTGCTGGCGGGCGGGGAGGGCCAGCTGCCGGAAACGCTGCGGGGTCCGGAGGGTGGTATTGCGGTTCGCTGGACGTCCCATGCCAACACCGCGCTGCTCGTCGAACGCCTGGGACACCCCATCACCTCGACATCCGCAAACCGTCCGGGTGAGCCCACCGCGGCCGGGCCGACAGCGATCGCCGACCAGTTTCGCGAGGAAGTGCGGCGGGGCGAGTTGCTGGTCCTGGACGGCGGGACGATCGGCAGCCCACCCCCGTCCACGGTGGTGGACTGCACACTGTCGGCGCCGCGGCTCATCCGCGCGGGAGCCATTCCGCCGTCGGAGATCCGTAACGTGATCGGGAGTCTGGCTCCATGACGAGCGTGCTGTTCGTCTGCACTGGAAACATCTGCCGCAGTCCGCTCGCGGAGGCACTGCTCAGGCGTGAGCTTGCAAAGCGCGGGGCGGACGGTATTACGGTGTCGTCCGCCGGAACGGGAGCCTGGGAAGGCGCACCGGCATCGGAAGGCGCGTACCTGGTGGGTCTGGAGAACGGCCTCGATCTCTCGGGCCACAAAGCCCGCTTACTCACCCGAGACATCGTGCGAGACGCGCACGTCATTCTCACGATGTCTCGGCACCACCGCACCCGTGTCCAGGACCTCGGTGGCGAAGAGCGAGTGTTCCTGCTCGGTGAGTTCACCGGACTCAGGGGCAACTCCGCCGAAGTCAGCGATCCGTTCGGCAGTGACATCGACACGTACCGGGACACATACGACCAACTGCGGACCCTGATCGAGCAGGCCACCGACCGCCTGCTGGACCGGGGGACCGACCGGACTGACTGAGTCAGATCGCCGCGTGCGGGATGGGGAGGGGGGCAACATGGTCCGCGAGCTGTTCTCGGCGGTTGAGCGATTGGTCCTCCCCAACTCCTGCGTGAGCTGTGAGCGGCTGGTCGAGCGGTCGAGACCGGACGCGCTCGTGTGCGGCACCTGCCGCTCGCGACTCGGCGCAGTCAGCGGCGGCTGCGCGAGGTGCAACCAGCCGCTGCCGCCGATTGGACCGTGCCGCTTCTGCGAGTGGTGGCCCGCGACGCTCGTCTGGGTGCGCAGTGCGGTTTGGCTCGGCGACGAGGCACGCGGCATCGTGCATCATCTCAAGTACGGTGGCTACACCGAGCTCGGGAACGAGATCGCACGGTTGCTCGTGCGGCACCTTCGGCGCCCGGAGCAGGGCGTGCTCATTCCGGTCCCCCTGGGGATGCAGCGCCTCAGGCAACGCGGTTACAACCAGGCGGCCGTCATCGCCCGGGCTCTCGCGGGCAGTTGGGGCCTACCGCTCCACGAATCGGCTCTCGTGCGGACCCGGGACACCGGCACCCAGACTGCACTCGACCCGGAACGGCGGCGCAGGAACGTCGCGAACGCCTTCCGCGCGCGGGGGGCACCCGACCTGAGCCGGTTCGCCTCCGTTCCCGCCGTTATATTGGTGGATGACGTGCTGACCACTGGTGCGACGCTGGCGGCGGCCGCAGCGGCCCTCGCCGACGCCGGATGGTCACCGATCGCTGCCGTGACGTTTGCCCGTGCGCTGCCCTTCGAGCGCCGGGTGCAGCGCACCGAGCGAGCACGGCAGCTGGGCACGCCCGTTCCACATTCGATACGGACACGATTGCAACGCTGAGGTGACGATGGCTACGCAGATTGGGATCAACGGATTCGGTCGGATCGGACGACTGGTGCTGCGCGCGGCGCTCCGCCGCGGGGCGCCGCTGGATATCGTGGCCGTGAACGACATCACGGACGCCGCCACGCTCGCGCATCTGTTCAAGTACGACTCGGTGCACGGACGGTTTCCCGGCACGGTTGAGGCGAAAGACAACGCCATCGTGATCGATGGAAAGACGGTGCACGTGCTCGCGGAGCGGGATCCGGGCAAGCTCCCGTGGAAGGACCTCGGCGTGCAGGTCGTGCTGGAGTCGACGGGGATCTTCCGCAGCCGCGACAAGGCCAAGGCTCATCTGGACGCTGGCGCGAAGAAGGTGATCATCAGTGCCCCTGGGAAGAACGAGGACATCACGATCGTCATGGGTGTCAACCACGATGCGTACGACCCGGCGAAGCACCACGTGATGTCGAATGCATCCTGCACGACGAACTGCCTGGTACCCATGGTCAAGGTGATCGTGGACAACTTCGGGTTTGAGCAGGGCTTCATGACCACCGTGCACAGCTACACGAACGACCAGCGTATTCTGGATCTGCCGCACAGTGATCTCAGACGGGCACGGGCCGCCGCGCAGAACATCATCCCGACCACAACAGGCGCAGCCAAAGCCACCGGGCTGGTGATCCCCGAGCTGAAGGGCAAGATCGACGGGGTCGCCCTGCGTGTGCCGACCGCCAACGTGTCGCTGGTCGATCTGACCTGCGTCGTTTCGCGAGGTACATCGATCGATGAAGTGAACGATGCGTTCCGCACGGCCGCCGGCGCGGCCCCCCTCAAGGGGTTCCTCGCCGTCAGTGAGGAGCCGCTCGTCTCCAGCGACTACATCGGCGATCCGGCCTCGAGCACCGTGGATCTGCTCAGTACGAACGTGCTTGACGGCACCCTCGTGCACGCGTCCTCCTGGTACGACAACGAGATGGGATACTCGGCACGCTGCGTCGACCTCATGCAGTTCGTGACCGAGCAAGGTCTGTGAAGCGCACGCTCGCGACCCTCGAGGGTCAGCCGCTCGAGGGTCAGCGCGCGTTCGTGCGCGTCGACTACAACGTGCCCGTGCGGGACGGCGTCGTGGAAGACGCGACCAGGATTACGGCGTCGCTCCTCACGATACGCTGGCTGCGCGAGCGAGGGTGCCGGGTCGTGCTTGCGTCGCACCTGGGACGGCCCAAAGGCAGCCGCAAGGAGGAGTACTCGCTCCGTCCCGTCGTCGCGGTGCTCGAGCGAGCGCTCGGCACACCGGTCACGTTCATCGATAATCCCGTGTCCGACGACGCGGTACGGGCCAGCCGCAGGCTCACGCGGGGTGGGGTAGCCCTCCTCGAGAACACGCGGTTCCACGAGGGCGAGGAGAAGAACGACCCGGATCTCGCCGACGCGTTCGCCCAGCTCGGTGACTTCTACGTGAATGACGCCTTCGGGTCGGCCCATCGTGCACACGCGTCGACGGAGGGAGTGGCGCATCGCCTGAAGCCGGCGGTCGCCGGCTTCCTGATGGCTAGGGAGCTGGAGTATCTCGAGGGAGCACTGCAGGATCCCGAGCGCCCGTTCGTTGCGATTCTCGGAGGAGCCAAGATTTCCGGCAAGATCGACGTGATCGACGCACTGGTGCCGAAGGTCGACGAGATCCTGATCGGTGGCGCGATGGCCTGCACGTTCTTTGCGGCCCAGGGGCTCGAGATGGGCGACTCGCTCGTGGAAAGCGATCGCCTCGAGCTGGCTCGCGAGCTGCTAGAGCGTGCCGGGAGCAAGCTCGTGCTTCCCCGCGGCGTGACGATCGCGCAAGAGCTGGTCGAGGGAGCCGCCTACCGGCAGGTCCCGCCTCATCAGGTTGCACCGGGGTGGGCGGTCTACGACGTCGACGAGAGCACGACCCAAGATTTCATCCGTCGCATCACCGCCGCCCGGACGGTGGTCTGGAACGGCCCGATGGGCGTGTTCGAGACACCGCCCTTCGACGCCGGCACGGTAGCAATCGCGCGTGGCATGGCACAGGCCGCGGAGGCCGGTGCCACGACGATCGTCGGTGGGGGGGACTCCGTCTCCGCGCTGCATCGGACGGGACTCACCGAGCAAATGACGCACGTATCGACGGGTGGGGGAGCGTCCCTCGAGCTGTTGGAGGGGAAGGAACTGCCCGGCGTCGCTGCCCTGGATGACGCATGAGAACACCAATCTTCGCCGCCAACTGGAAGATGCACCTTGGGCCTGCTGCGGCACGAGGCTTCCTGCGGACGTTCCTCGCCGCCGTGCCCGAGCAGGATGACCGCGAGCTGTGGCTCTTCCCGAGCGCGGTCGCGCTGGAGGCAGTGGCGCACGACACCGAGGCTCGTACCGACGTCTCGGTTGGCGCGCAGAATGTCCACTGGGAGCCGAAGGGTGCCTTCACGGGAGAGACGAGCGTTGCGATGGCCCGGGAGGCCGGCGCCGTCGGCGCGCTCGTGGGGCATTCGGAGCGGCGCCATGTCTTCGGCGAGACTGATGAGGAGACGAGCCGCAAAGTCCGTGCATTGCTCGACGCCGGTCTCACGCCCATGCTGTGCGTGGGGGAAACGATCGACCAACGGGAGGCGGACGAGACCCTCGCGGTGGTGCGTCGGCAGCTCTCTGTCCTTGCCGGACTGCCGGTCGACGCGCTCGCTCGGGTGCTGGTGGCCTATGAGCCGGTGTGGGCCATCGGCACCGGTCGCACGGCAACCCCAACAGATGCGGCCGAGGTCCATCGGGACATCCGCGCATGGATTGCGGGGGAGGGCGTTCCCGCCGATAGCGTTCGGGTGCTGTACGGTGGCAGTGTGAAGCCTGCGAACATCGCGGATCTCATGGAGGAACCGGAGATCGACGGCGTGCTCGTCGGTGGCGCGTCGCTCGAGCCTGAGGCGTGGTCCGGGATGGTCCAGGTAGTCCTCGATTGACTTGCCCGCGGAACCGGCTATCTTGCGGCCTGGCTTGAGAATACCATGTACACGTTCCTATTGATCATCCTGATCCTGATCGCGATCACCATGGTGGTCGCCGTGCTGTTGCAGGCCGGCACCGGCGGCGGCTTGGCGGCTATGGGCGGCGGAGCCTCCACCGACACGTTTCTCGGCGGGCGGCAGGCAGCGACGATCCTCACCAAGGCAACCTGGTGGCTCGGCGGGACGTTCCTGGGCCTCTCCCTCGTCCTCGCCGGCATCAGCACCAGAACGTCAGTGCCCAGATCGGTGCTCGAGTCAGAGCCCGCCGCCCCGACACCGGTCCTTCCCCCGGCGCAGAGCGAGTTGCCCCTCAATGTGGAACCCGAGGGCGGTCAGCCGGAGACACCGCCGCCGCCGCAGAACTGAACGGTGACCGGGCGACCGGCGTTCGTGCTGCTCGAAGACGGCGCGTGGTTCCGTGGATCCACGCGCCGTTCGCTTGCCCCCGTTTCGGGCGAGGTGGTCTTCACCACCAATCTCACCGGCTACCAGGAGGTCTTCACCGACCCGTCCTACCTCGGCCAGATCGTCGTGATGACCGCGACCATGATCGGTAACTACGGGATCAACCCGGAGGATGTCGAGTCCGACAAACCCCAGGTCACTGCGGTGGTCGTGCGCGAGCTCGCCCGGGAGCATTCGAACTGGCGCGCGACGGCATCGCTCGACGACTGGCTCGCGGAGCGGGGCGTGCCGGTGATTGAGGGGATCGACACTCGCCGCCTCACACGGCACATCCGCACGGCTGGGGCCATGCGCGGAATCGTGGCAGAGGGGACCGAACCGACGGAGGGGGCCCGCGCAGCCCTCGCCGCCAGCCCACGCATGGAGGGGCTCGATCTCGCCTCCCGGGCGACTGTCTCGGAAGCCTGCTCCGTCGGCCCCGCTGATGCGCCGCGCCACGTCGTCGCCTACGATTTCGGCATGAAGCGGAACATCGTTCGGATCCTGAACGCCCTCGGGTGCCGCGTGACAGCCGTCCCATCGAGTACGCCGGCAGCGCAGGTGCGGGAGTTGAATGCCGACGGGCTGTTCCTTTCCAACGGCCCAGGCGATCCGGCGGCCGTCGGGTACGTTCTGCCCGCGCTTCGGGAACTGGTCGGGTCCGGCATGCCGACCTTTGGGATCTGCCTTGGTCACCAGCTCTTGGCACTCGCCTTCGGTGGGGAGACGGTGAAGCTCCCGTACGGCCACCGGGGGGGTAACCACCCGGTACGCGATTATTCCACAGATCGAATCCTGATTACCAGCCAGAATCACGGATTTGCTGTCAGGGGAAGCAGTAAGGCCGTCTCAGGTACGAAGGAACTTGAGGTGACACACCGTAACCTCAATGATGGCACAGTAGAAGGAGTACGGCACGTTGAGCTGCCAGCGTTTGCCGTTCAGTACCATCCGGAGGCCGCCCCCGGTCCTCATGATGCCCAAGGACACTTCGCGGAATTCGTCCAAGCTCTTGACAGTCAACGGTTAAGCCGATAATAATGACCTCCCCGCGCGGCATCAGGGACGGTGCCGCGTCCGCCAATCTGGGCCATCGAGTGAGGACCAATGACCAAGGCGGATCTTGTCGAGAAGGTCACGGCCAGCATAGCCCGTACGGCCGGCCCGATGATCTCCAAGAAGGACTGCGCGCGCGTGGTCGATGCCTTCCTCGGGGCGATCAAGGATTCTCTCGCCGCACAGGAGTCGGCAACGGAAGACGCGAATGGCGCGCAATCCCCGAACTGGTGACCCGGTCGAGGTCGCCGCGCGCCCAGTTCCCGTGTTCAAGCCATCCAAGGAGCTGCGGGCGTTGGTGGCCGAGGGTTCGGAGACTCCGGCGGTGTCCGAGCTTCCGGGCGCTGAGCCGCCGGGTTCAGCCGGATACTAGGCGACCGCTCTCACAGCAGGCGGCGTTGCGTGCAACGAGCGAGGGGCATCCGCTGGTCGGCGGGTGCCCCTTCTGGCATCCACGAAGGCGACGCAGAGTGGTCCTGCGCGGGCATCGCGGCAGCCCGTCGAGTATGTCGGAGGAGGGTGAGGTGACTGTATATTGGCGTGGTGTCGAGCGAGGCTGATCGAGGTGCTCAGCGGGGAGGCCCCGGCGCGACGGTGTTGTCGGTGAGGTGCCGCTTCTTCGCGCGCTATGCCGAGATGGTAGGCTGTGATACGTATCCTCTCACCCTGCCGAGCGGTGCGACCGTGGCACACGCGGTCGCCGCAGTTCGCGAGGGGCTTCGGGGAGCAACCGGCCTTCCGGTCGACCCCGCGGTTGCCGTCAACCGCGAGCACGCTCGGTCCGATCGCGTGCTCGCCAATGGTGACGAAGTGGCGTTCCTGCCGCCGCTGGCGGGTGGGTAGTGGCACTGGTCGGGGCCGAGCCGATCGACGTTCACGCGCTGCTCGACAGCGTGTCGGAGGCCAGCAGCGGTGCTACGGTGCTGTTTCTCGGCAGCGTGCGCCGGGGACCCGACGACGGCCCGGTGGCCTCGATCGAGTACACGGCCTACGTGGAAATGGCCGAGCAGGAGTTTGGCCGAATCCTGATGGAAGCGCGCGACCGGTGGCCAGCCGCGCGCTGCGCGGCACGCCATCAGATTGGGACGGTGCCGGCGGGGCAGGCGAGCATCGCCGTGGCTGCGGCGGCCCCGCATCGGCGAGAGGCGTTCGACGCCGCGTGCTGGGTCGTGGACCAGGCAAAAGTGCGCCTGCCGATCTGGAAGCGGGAGCAGTTCGACGACGGCAGGAGGAGTTGGCGGGAGGCATGAGGCCGCTGGTGGTCGGCCGCGGGGAGCGCGGGGACCGGCCTGGGACTGGGTGTGAGGAAGGGATGCGATGGGACTGGCGATCGCGCTGATCGAGCCGCAAATCCCCCCGAACACGGGCAATATCGCTCGGTTGTCCGCGGCGACCGAGACAACACTCCACCTGATCGAGCCGCTGGGCTTCGATCTCGAGGATCCACGACTCCGGCGCGCCGGCCTCGACTACTGGGACGCAGTGGACCTGTGGGTCCACCCCACCTGGCGGGCCTTCCGCGATGCGGTTGCTCGAGACCGCAGCCTCTACTTCACCTCCCACGCGACGCGCTCCTATCTCGAAGCACCATGGCGCAGCAATAGTGTGCTGGTCTTCGGCAACGAGACGCAGGGGATGCCTGAGCGCATCCGCGAGAAGCACCCGGATCAACTGTTCCGGATACCCATGGGAGCCGCCGTGCGCAGCCTCAATCTCGCCACGGCAGTCGGCATCGTGCTCTACGAGGCCGTCCGACAGTTGCGCCTCACCATCGATGCCCCAACGACCGTTGACGCTCAACACGGGGACGACACATGAACAGGATTACCGTAGTCGGAGCCGGACACGTTGGCGCGACCACCGCCCAGCGTCTGGCCGAGAAGGAACTCGCGCGAGAGATCGTGCTGGTCGACATCCTGGAGGGGATTCCGCAGGGGAAGGGGCTCGACCAATGGCAATCCGGCCCAGTCGAAGGATTCGACTCGCGGGTCGTGGGCGCCAACGACTACGATCTCGCAAAGGGCAGCCACATCGTCATCGTGACGGCGGGCGTGCCCCGGAAGCCCGGCATGAGCCGTGACGATCTCGTCAAGACCAACGCCGACATCGTCAAGGCGGTGAGCCAGGAGATCAAGCGCGTCGCACCAGCCGCCCATGTGATCGTGGTGTCGAACCCGCTCGATGTGATGTGCTACGTCGCGCGCGAGGTGACGGGGTTCCCCCGAGAGCGCGTCCTCGGCATGGCCGGTATCCTCGACACGGCACGGTACCGCACGTTCCTTTCGGACGCGATCGGTGTGTCCGTAGAGGACATTCAGGCCATGGTGCTCGGAGGCCATGGCGACTCGATGGTGCCCCTCATTTCGTACACCACCGTGTCCGGCATCCCGATCACCCAGTTCATCTCGGGCGATGCCCTCGATGCGATCGTGCAGCGGACCCGGAAGGGTGGGGGCGAGATTGTCGCACATCTCAA
>JBDHDN010000032.1:0-24430 GCA_039591485.1 Gemmatimonadota bacterium | reverse complement strand
GTCCCGTCCCACGAAGAGCGCGAAACCCGCCGTCGTCGCCAGAATCGAGGTGAGCGCGAGGGTGCCCTCGCCGATCATGCCTCCGTAGCCGACATATCGGGCATCGAGTTCCCGGTCGAGCTGCTTCGCCGATGTGCCGGAGGCAACGAGGCCGTGGAACCCGCTGATGGCTCCGCACGCAATGGTGATGAACAGCAGCGGGAACCAACTCGGAGCGTCGGGGGGAAGCGCGTGGTTGATCGCTGGTGCCACGACCGGCGGATTCACGACGAGAACGCCGAGAAAGATGATACCGAGGGCGACGAAGAGCTGATGGCTGTTGACGTAGTCCCGCGGCTGGAGCAGCAGCCAGACGGGCAGCACGCTGGCGAAGAAGGCGTAGACGAGCAGAATGATGACCCAGCTCGCGCGGATCCCATCGATGCGGGCGGCCTCGGCCGCTGCCGCCGGATCACCCGCCGCCATCGAGACCTGGGCCGGTGTCGGCGCGAAGCCGAACAGATCGGGCAGTGCGAGCTCCGCATACTGCCCGAGCCAGATCAGGCCGTAGAGCAGTAGGAGCGCCGCGAGTGACGGCCACAGAATGCGCATCCCTGCACGATAGATGAGCGTACCGACAACGAGGGCGATGACGAGACTCCCCCAGACTGGTAGCACGGCGCCGGGGTTCGCGATGAACAGGTTGGCGATTACGACCGCGAACACGGCATTGACCAGCAGGAGCAGGAAGAAGATCACGAGCAGGAACAACACCCGCGCTCGGCCACCGACGATCTGCTCGGTGAGCGTGCCGATGGAGTTGCCCTTGTGGCGCGTCGAGATCCACAGGGCTCCGAAGTCGTGGACGGCACCTGCGAAGACCGTGCCGAGCACGACCCAGAGAAACGCCGGTAGCCACCCCCAGATCACCGCGATCGCCGGACCGACGATCGGTGCGGCCCCGGCGACCGACGTGAAGTGGTGTCCGAACAGTACGTGACGGTTGGTCGGGACGTAGTCCACCCCGTCCTGCAGCTCGTGCGCCGGAGTAACGAAATCCGGATCGAGCCGATAGATGTGCCGGGCGATGTAGCGGGAGTAGACGAGGTAGCCGGTGAGGAAGGCGGATAACCCCACGACGAGCAGCGCGATTGCGCTCACCGACCATCCTCCGCTGGACGACGTCGCGAAATGTAGGTGTGCCGGCGGGCCATCGCGAGCGACCTCATCGCCCACCGCCTGATCGCTCGGGGGCCAGCACGCTGACCAACGTGTGCAGCTCGTCCGGCCCCCGCACGTCCCGCGCCAGTAGCGGGATCTCCTTCACCGGGACAGCCGCAAACCGGCGGACGATCTCCGCCCGCATGGCTGCCTGGTCACGGCGGCGTCGAGCGACGAAGACACCGTCAGCCTCGTCCGGGACCACGCGGTTTACAAGCACAGCCCCCACGGGAATCCCGTACCGACGAAGCGTCTGCACCGCACGATCCGTTTCCACGACTGGCAACCACTCGGGAGTGACGACGAAGATGAAGGCGGCGCGCTGGCAATCGGTGACGGTGGCGCGTGCCGCTGCGAATCTGGTCTTGCGCTCCTCCAACGCCGCCAAGACCGGATCGGCATCCGATAGTTCGCTGCCAGCCGCCGCACCGGCCACGTTGCGCCACATCCGCCGCACCACACCGAGCCGGCGCCGCCTGCCGATGAGGCCGGCGATCCACGCCGTGAGCTGCTCGGGGAGCGCCAAGAGCCTCAGTGTATGCCCCAGCGGAGCGGTGTCGAACACGACGTGATCGTACTTGGCGCCGGCGTCGGCCATAAACCGGGTGAACCGGTCGAACAGGGCCGCCTCTTCGGCCCCCGGACTGACCCGAGCGATGTCGATCTGCCGCTCGACTTCGGCGGCAAGACGCGGGGGCGTCGTCTCTGCGATCCGGGCTTTCACCTCGGCGATGTAGTGGTCCGCAGCCTCCGCAGGATCGATCTCCGCGGCCCACAGACTCGGGGAGACCAGTGTGGGATCCGCTCTCAGGCGGACTCCCAGGGCGTCAGACGTCGAGTGTGCCGGATCGGTGGACACCAGCAACGTGCGCTCGCCCCTGCCGGCGAACAGCACGGCCGTGGCCGACGCGAGCGTCGTCTTGCCCACACCCCCCTTGCCACCGAAGAACAGCACCGGCCGCTCGAGGGCGGCAGCCCACGTCCCCGAAGGTGACGGCACAACGCTCAGCAACAGCGGAACCCGCCCTCTGGTGCCCGCGGCATCCCCATGCGCCGGTGCCACTCGTGAAAGTGGGCGATCAGCTCTGGATACAGCTCCAATGTGTAGAACACGACGGGGTTCGGAATGCCCAGCAGGTCGTTGAAGCCCGCGAGCAGGAACAGGTCGTGCTCGCGCTGCAACTCTCGATGCATCTGCGCCCGGTAGGGGGCGATGTAGATCCCCTCATAGATTTCGCGGAGGGCAGAGAGCCCCTGTCGGATCCGGTACAACACACCGCGCATCACACGGTCGCCGGTTCCGAGCCACGCCGCGGCCCGAGAGCGGCAAGCAGCGCAAGAACCACCGTGAGCCCGCCGCTGGCCCCGAGCGCCGCCGGTCCCTGGACCATCTCGTACACGCCACCCAGCAAGAGCGACCCGGGGAGCGCTGCTACGCCAACGCTGGCGTGATACACGCCGAACCGGCTGCCCCGCCGGCCGCTGGCACCCGCGCTGGCGACGAACGCCCGCTCGGGCCCCTCGGTCGCGCCAGCCACCAGACCGAACACCGCAAACCAAGCAGCCGCAGTCAGCGGGTCGTCGCTCAGCGCGAGTCCCGCACACACGACCGCGTACACCATCCACCCAAGTGCCATGGTCGCACGCGGCCCAATGCGATCGCTGAGCCACCCACCAGGGTAGCTCGCCGCCGAACGTATCACGTGAAGCGCCGACCACACGAGGGGTACCGCCGCGACCGACATGCCGACGTCCTGCAGCCTGAGCAACATCAGCGTCTCGGGCATCCGCGCGAAGGCGAAGGCGACGACCAACCCGAACACGAAGCGGCTCCCGCCGGCACGCGAGACCACCGCGTTCGCTCCTGCGTCCGTCGCTATCGCGCCCGAAGTCAGACGGGACATCGCCCACGTGACGACGGCCACGGCGAGCACGCCGGGAACGACGCTCCACACGATGACCCAATCCGGCTCCATACCGCCCTGGGCGATCAAGGCCCACGCCACCAGCGGACCGACGACTGCACCAGCGTGGTCCATCCCGCGGTGGAATCCGAACGCCCGGCCTCGCGAAGCCCGCTCGGTCGAGTCGGCAATGACCGTGTCGCGCGCCGGACTCCGCATTCCTTTGCCGAGCCTTTCGGTGCCGCGCAATCCCACCACCTGCCACGCCGCGAGGGCAGCACCCATCGCGGGCCGCGCCACGGCAGCGAGCGCATACCCGAGCACCACCAGGACACGACGATGTCCCGGCCGGTCGGCCAACCGCCCGGAGACCAGTTTCGCCACCGCCGACACACCTTCGGCTACCCCATCGAGGGCACCGAGCGCCACCGCTGTCCCACCCAGGCGCGCCGTGATCAGCGCCGGGAGCAGCGGGTAGACCATTTCACTCGCGAAGTCGTTGAAGAAGGAGACGACGCCCAGCCGCCGGACGATCGGCGGCAACATCCCCGCCGAGCGGGTGGCGCTACTCATCTAGCTCGAGGCCCCACCGGATCAAACTGACCGGCAGGCCACCGTACCGCAGTACCCGCTCGTGGAAATCCCGTACGGTGAAGTCGGCACCACACGCCGCGCGGTACGCGTCGCGCAACTCGAGCAGCTCACGCCTCCCCGCCGCATAGCACAGCTGGTACACCGGTTCGGCACAGTACCGACGCACCTCGACTTCCGCGTTCCCTCGCGCGAATTGCACTCGGTCGACGAGCAGATCGACTGCTTCTGCGAACCGCATGCCGCGCGTATGTAGGCCGACATCCAGCACCACGCGACACGCCCGCCACAGGAGTGCCAGCTTCTGAAAGAGACGTTCCTCGAGCGAGGTGTAGAAGCCCTCTTCCCCCATCATCTCCTCGCAGTAGAGCGCCCACCCCTCGACCGTGGCCGCCGAGCTGATCACCTTGCGCACGAGTCGCCCCTGTGCGTGTGCGGTGAGGAACTGGAGATGGTGCCCGGGATAGCCCTCGTGTAGCGCCGTTGCCGGTAGCTCGAATACGCAGTGGTCTCGCAGGAGTCGCTCACTGGATGCGACCGTGGCTCCCTCTGGCGGCGGGGTTACGTAGAACCAGCCCGTCCGGCTCTCCTCGAACGCCCCGGGCGGCTGGTAGGCTGCGAACGGGATGAGCGGCCGGAGAAACTCGGGTGTCGCCGCGACTTCGAGTGCCCCGGCGGGAATAGGGACGAGTTGCCGCTCCTCCACGAACCGTCGGGCGCGATCCATCTGGGACTTGTAGGCACCCACCAGGACATCGCCTGCAGGGTGATCGTCACGCAGTCGGGATACGAGATCCTGCCACGGGACGGCAGGGTCGACACGCCGCGCCAACTCGGCCAGCTCAGCCTCGGTCGACTCCATGAGCGCCATTCCGAAGCGCCATAGCTCGGGTGCCGTAGCACGGAGCGCATGCTGGAAGTGAAGCCGGAAATCGAAGGCATCTTCACCGATCGCGAAGTTCCCGTCGGCGTCCTCACCGGATTCGAGGCCGGTCGCGAAGTCGGTCAGGGCGGCTCGGGCAGCGGCGCACGCACCCGCAAAGTCCGTATCGCCGTCTGGTGCGAACGATCGCTCGACCTCATCAATCAGCACCAAGCCCTGCGCGGTCATCTCCATGGCGGTGCGTACGAACACAGCGGGGCAGTCGCGCAGCGTGCCCCGCGCCGCACCGAGAAACGAGGGGATCTGCCGTACTCGATCCGCGACTGCGAGCGCACGAGCTTCGTGCGGCCTCGCGGGGGAGACCAGCAGCAGGTGCAATCCCTCGAGGACGTGCGATACCCAGAAAGTGGGATTGCGGACGTGCGGCGCCTCGCTCTCGAACCGGTGCACGGTGGTGCGGATCTGACCAAGCAGGGCCGTGCGGTCGATCTCGTCCTCGAGCGACTCCACCTCGCACTCCTCAAGCGAATTGCCCAGCGACTTGAACGCCGCCATGTAGCGAAGGACATCGTCCTCGGCATAGAGGCCAAGCCGGTCGTCGTAACGCGACACACCGGCCGCGGTTGCAGCGACCGGATCGAGGTTCCACAGCAAGTCGCAGTAGGACTCGGTGAGGTGCTCCAGCGCGGAGGCAGTCATACGTGGAGACTCAGTCGTCCGTCGGTCCACCGGGCAGGAGCGGCTCGAGCGGGCGCGCTTCCGCTCCGTTCTCGGTGCACACGGCGTATTCCGTCTCGCCTGCGGCGTAGAGCGTCACGCCGGCGAACCGGCCGGTCGCATCGAGCACGAAGAACCGGACGTTGAAGTTTGGCAGACCCCGTCCATTCAAGAGGCGGGTCTCGACGGTATTGGCGCGGATCCGTTGCAGCGCTTCGAGTCCCGCATCGATCGGGTGCGCACCGCCACGCAACTGCTCGACGATGAGAAACGACGAGAGATTGAACAGGTTCGCCTCGCCTCGCCCGGTAGACCCCGCGGCACCCACCGCGCCGTCCACGTACAGCCCGGCACCGAGAATGGGCGAATCGCCCGTTCGACCGGGGATCTTCCACGCGAGGCCGCTCGTGGTCGTTACGCCGGCGATGCTCCCGTCTGGGCCGATACCGTTACAATTGATCGTCCCCCAGAAACTGCCCTCCGGAATCAGACCGTCGCGCAGCATCTCGAGCCCCACCTCGTAGCCTCGCTGGCTGCGCTCGGCTGGATCGAGGAAGTGCTCGGGATCGACACGGCGCTTCCATTCGAGCCACAACGCTCGAGACCGCTCGGTGTTCAGGTCGTCCTCGATGGCGAACCCCATGCCGCGCGCGAATCCCTGTGCCCCTCTGCCGACCAGCAGATGGTGGTCGGTGTGCTCCATCACGGCTTTGGCCACTAGCGACGGGGTGCGAACGCCTTCGAGTGCCGCGACTCCGCCTGCCCACCTCTTCGGACCATGCATGCAGCAAGCATCCAGCTGCACGATACCATCCGCGTTGTGCAGCCCGCCGTAGCCGGCACCTGTCTCCTCCTGATCGAGCTCGGGGATATTCACGCCTTCGACGAGTGCATCTAGAACGTCCGCACCACTCGTCAACAGTTCGAACGCATGCTCCACCGCCGCGTTCGGGCCACCATTGCGGAACCTGAGCCCGCTCAGATCGGAGATGACCACCGGTCGCGGGCTGCGCCGCGTGTGCACCGCAGCCGCCCCGGCAAGCGTCCGAACACCGGCCGCGACGGACGTCGCTGCAACAGCTCCGACTCGCACGAAGTCACGACGATCGAGACTGCGGGGCATTGGCACCTCCTCGGAACGTCCCTATCATGCGGCGCGCCGCGCGCGGGCTGCGACGTCGGCGACCACGCGAACCACGAGGAGCACCGCCGGCGTTCCGTGCAGCACGAGATCGAAGATGTCGATCGGGCGGCTCAGGGTGCCACCGAGCAGCATCCGGAGCTTCTCGACGAGATGCGGCTCGGGACGAAGCGGCGCAAGGCCCAGTACCAGCGCCACCGGCACCAACAGGCGGTACGGCAGCACCAGCTCGCGCCACGGGCGGCGATCGGCGAACGCACGCTCAGGCATCGCTTGGACGGCGTCGCGCACCGGCCGCGTCCATCACTCCGCTCCTCCTGGAGATACCGACTCCCCGTCGGCTGCCGAGTTGGCTACGTGTTCGAGGAGCGCGCGCTCAAGCCTCGAGCACGAGACCGAGAAGTGGGACGTGTCCCACACCGCCTGCCCCGCCACAAGCAGAATCACCTGTGGCGATTCGTGGCGCACGCCGGTGGCATCGGCGGCGCGCCGCGCGATGTCCCGATCCGCGACGACGTCGAGGATGTACACGGGCACGTCCGGATGCCGCTCCGCGAACTGGCGCATCTCGATCAACGATCCGCTGCTGACACCACAACGCGTACTGTGTTTGTACAGGACTGTTACCCGTGCAGCGAGCGCCGCCTCGAGCGCCGTGGCATCGCGCACCGGGTGCAGCGCGTCGCTCACGGCGCCTCCCCGATCTCGTCCCTCGCCACCACCATGTTGTGCAGCGACTCGCCGTCGATCGTCACATCGTCACCTACCAAGGAGTGGCTGATCGTCGCGTCGGAGATCTCCGTCCCCTCACCGATGATGGCATCGCGCACGGTGCTGCCACGGACGGCAGCACCCGCATCGATTGAGACGTTGGGACCGATGCGCGACCGCTCCACTCTGGCGCCGTCGGCGATGAACACCGGATCGACGACTTTCACGTCGTCGGGTAGCGCCGGATGCCGTGCCCGGCCGTGCTGCAAGAGGTGGAGATTGGTGGACAGGACCGTTTCCACCTTGCCGCAATCGTACCACCCCCCCACCTCTGCCGTGAACAGCCGACGCCCGTGGTCGATCATGTACTGGAAGGCATCGGTCAGAAACCACTCCCCCGTCTGCTGGGGGCCGGCGAGCGTCGCGTCGATGCCATCAAACAGGGCCACCCAGTCGCGCACGTAGTACAACCCGATGTTGGCGAGTCTGGAGATCGGCTCACTGGGCTTTTCAACGATGCGTTGCATGTACCCGTGCTCGTCGGTGACGACCACACCGTAGCGCTGATAATCCTCCACCTCCTTGGCCCAGATGATCCCATCCGCGTCGACGGTGTTGACGATCGAGAGATCCGCATCGAACACCGTGTCGACGAACACGATCAGCACCGGCCCATCCACCCAGGGGCGCGCGAGATTCACCGCGCCCGCCGTGCCGTCCTGAATCTTCTGTTCGACGAAACGGGACGGGATATCGTACGCCCGGCGGGCGTACGCCTCGATCTGCTCCTTCAGGTGCCCGGTGATGAAGATCAACTCTTCCACGTCCATCCCGGCGAGTCGGTCAACGACGTAGTCGAGGACCGGACGCCCAGCGACGCGGACGAGCGGTTTCGGCACGTGCTTCGTGATCGGCAGCAGGCGCGTACCCTTTCCCGCCACTGGCATGATGACCTTCATCAGACCCTCCCGTAACGATCCTGAAGTCGGACGACGTCGTCCAGCTCCGGAGTGGACACCTCGAGGAGATCGCTCACCACCACCGCCTCCATTTGATGAACGGTACCCGGGGTCACGTGGTACCGCTCCCCTTCGCGCATCGGTCGCTCGACGAGCGCGTCACCTTCCTTGACGCGGAAGATGATCTCCCCACGCAGCACGTAGATCGTCTCGTCCTTCTGCTCGTGGTACTGGAGACTCAGCAGGTGTCCCGGCTCGATGTGGAGGATCTTGCCGACGTAGCGGTCGGTCACGGCCCAGATGAGCTCGTGCCCCCAGGGCTTGTCGACGCGATGGGGAAGTTCCACGCGCGCTCCTCTCAAGTTTCGTGGTGCAGCTTCAGGGAACTCGGGGTCGTCGGGCACGCGCGCACACACACGCCGCAGCCCACACAGCCCTCCTTGTGGATCACTGGCCGGCCGGCGGCATCCATCGTGAGCGCCTTCGTCCCCACGGGGCACACCCGGGCACAGGTACCACAGGGAATGTCATGAAACGCGATACAGCGCTCCGGGATCAGCTCGAGCGTCGCCAGGCGGTACCCCTCCCAGAGTTGCTCGGGCGCCACCAGCGCTGCCGTCGGGCAGGCGCGGGCGCACGGCATGTCCGACGGATCGATCATCGGCGTACCCACAGCCAGGCCCGCTCCGGCCGGCGCTTTCACGATGGCACGAGGTGGGCAGACGTCGAGGCAGTCGCCGCACCGCGAGCAGGCCGCCAGGAATCCGATCTCCTCGATGGCCCCGGGCGGCCGCAGCACGGGAAGCGGCGACACTCTCCGCTCCGTGCGGCGGACCACCTCCTCCGCGAGACGACCGACCGTATCCCGGAAGAAATCCCGCCGGTCCCCCGCCTCTCCCTTGAGAAACTCGGATGTCGGCTGCCGCTTGGCCATTCTCGCGTAATCGCAGTGACGGGCACACCTGGCGGCTCCCCGTCCGAGGGTCTCACGATGCAGTACGGCGTCGTGGCACTCCGCCGACTGACCGTGTCCAGGCGAAAGGTACCACGCTCGAGGCGGACGAGCGACGCTCGCCGCCCCGGCCGAATCGGCCCTATCTTTGGGCAGGGATCGAGCCTACCGAAGCGATGCGACCACCTTCGTCCTTCTTTCGTCCGGCCTACCTGGCCATGCCGCCGGGCGAGATCGAGGCCCGCGCCGAGGCCGCCGTTCGTGCATTGGGAGATTGCCACTGCTGTCCCCGGCACTGCGGCGTCGATCGGTTGGCCGATCGGTGGTCCGCCTGCAAGACCGGACGACACGCCGTGATCAGCAGTTGGTTCCCACACTTCGGGGAGGAGGACTGCCTGCGCGGCTGGCACGGCTCAGGGACGATATTCTTCGCCCACTGCAATCTCCGCTGCGTCTTCTGCCAGAATTTCGACATCAGCCAGAACGTCCGGCCCGCCGGCGCCGCGTGCGGCGTCAGGGCACCGCAGCTCGCCGAGATCATGCTCGCCCTCCAAGACCAGGGGTGCCACAACATCAACCTGGTCACGCCGGAGCACGTCGTGCCACAAGTGCTCGAGGCGCTAGCCATCGCCGTGCCGGCGGGGCTTCGTCTGCCCATCGTGTACAACACGAGCGCCTACGACTCACTCGAGAGCCTCGGCTGGCTCGACGGGATCGTGGACGTGTACATGCCCGACTTCAAGTGCTGGACGCCCGAGTCATCGCGCCGATTCCTCAAAGCTGCGGACTACCCTGAGGTCGCCCGCGCGGCGTTACAAGAGATGCGGCGACAAGTCGGCGCGCTCGTGATCGACGAGACCGGCCTCGCACACCGGGGAATCCTGCTGCGTCACCTCGTCATGCCGAATGGTCTCGAGGAGACTCGGGCGATCCTCGAGTGGGTTGCCGAGACTCTCGGCTCCGATACCTATGTGAACCTCATGGACCAGTACCGGCCGGCGGGTCGGGTGGGACCGACGCGCTACCCGGAGCTGAACCGACGTACGACGGCCGCGGAGTACGGTGCCGCCGTGCAACTCGCGGTGCGACTCGGGCTTCGACTCGACAAACGCCACATGCCGCCGCCTTGGCTCCACTGAGCACGCCGGCGTAAACCCTGCGGCGTCATCCGTTATCTTTAAGGCCACATGCTGGCATATATCCTCATCCTCCTGTCACAGTTGCAGATCCCCGACCCCGTGGGATACGTCAACGATTTCGCGGGTATTCTGGATGCCGCCGTCGAGCGGCAGATGCAGGCCGTGATCGAGGAGGTACGACAGAAGTCCGGTGGCGAGATCGTGGTCGTGACACTGTCGGACCTCGGTGGCAGCGAGGCCATCGACGTCGCACGCGATATCGGCCGCGCCTGGGGTGTGGGCGCCGAAGGCTCGGGAGTCGGAGACCGGACCCGGAACGCGGGCGTCATCGTCCTGCTCGAGCCGGGCCGACGACCGGGCGACGGGATGGCAAAACTTGCAATAGCAACAGGTTACGGCGTAGAGGGCTTCGTCACTGACGCCCGCGCCGGACGAATCCGCGACCAGATCGGCCGGCTTGCCGCGTCCGAGGGCAGCTACGGAGCCGGGCTGCTTGGCGGTGTCTGGCTCCTAGCGCAGGCCTACGCCGAGGAGTTCGAGTTCGACCTCACCGGTCAACCGCCCGCACGCGTGCAGCCGGTCCCCCAGGATCCTGGTGGCGGGTTCGGCGGGCTTGGTGTGGTCGTGCTCTTCGCCATCATCTTCCTCGTGAATGGTCTCGCCCGGGCCCGGATGTACGGCGGGTATCGTCGGCACGGGAGCTTCCTCCCGTGGCTGCTCCTCAGCATGCTGATGAGCGGGGGGAGGCACCGCAGGGGCTTCGGGGGAGGAGGCTTCGGCGGGGGAGGATTCGGTGGCGGCGGGTTCGGCGGATTCGGGGGCGGCGGGGGCTTCGGCGGCGGCGGCGCTTCAGGGAGTTTCTAGCATGGCGAAAGACACGCTCAGCAAAGTGGAGGCGCTCGCGGAGCGGCTCGAGCGGCACCTCGGCGAGAACCTCGTCGCGTTCTGCCTCTATGGACCGGCCGTCCGGCACGACACGCGCGAGGGCGACCGCGCCCCGACGACGCTGTTGATCCTGCGGGATGCGGCGCCGGCCGGACTGCGCCCGATCGAGCAGGCCATCTCGGACTGGACTCGCAAGGGCAATCCGCCACCCCTCGTGTTCGCCGAAGCGGGGTGGCGGGCCTCGGCGGATGTGTTCCCCATCGAGATCGAGGATATGCGCGAGGCGCATCAATTGCTGCGGGGCAGCGATCCGTTTCTCGGGATGACCACCGACCGGGAGGATCTGCGGCGCCAACTCGAGCGCGAGGCCCGAGGCAAGTTGCTCAGGTTGCGGACAGAGTTCGTGGCGGCGGCGCCGAAGGGCAAGGACCTCGAGGACCTGCTGCTCGACTCCATCGGCACGTTCTTCGTGCTGTTTCGCGCGGTCCTGCGACTCGTCGGCGAAGCGCCACCGCAGACGCCCAAGACGCTGGTGCAGGCGACCGCGGCGGTCGTGGGATTGGACGGCACCGCGTTCGACTGGATCGTGGACAAGCTGGTGGGCCACAATGTCCCGTCGCTCGGATCCTACGATCCCGTCGGGGACCGATACGTCGAGCAGATCGAGCGACTCGTGCAGTTCATCGACACCTATGACACCGCCGGCGAGCAGCCGGCACCAGAGCGGGAGCAAGGAGCATGACGCGCACACTCGTCCTCACGGCCTGCGTTGCCCTGGCGACGTCGGGCTGCGGCTATAATCGCATCCAAACCCTGGATGAGCAGGTGAACGGGTACCGCAGTCAGATAGAGGTGCAGCTGCAGCGCCGGGCAGACCTCGTCCCCAATCTCGTCAATACGGTGAAGGGATTCGCGGAGCAGGAACTGGCGATCTTCGAGGAGGTCTCGAACGCTCGGGCGCGTCTCAGCGGCGCCGTCGAGGGAGGAACGCTCTCGGAGATGGCGGCGGCGAACCAGGCGCTGACCTCTTCCCTCGGGCGGTTGCTCGCCGTCGTCGAGGACAATCCCGAGATTCAGTCGAACGAGAACTTCCGCACACTGCAGGACCAGTTGGAGGGCACCGAGAACCGCATCGCCACCGCCCGCATGGATTACAACAATGCGGTGCGGGAGTACAACGCGTACATCCGGCGGTTCCCCCAGGTGCTCACCGCGAAGGTGATCAGTGCGGGACCGCGGGACTACTTCGAGGCGGAAGAAGGTGCGGCGGAGGTTCCTACGGTCGAGTTCTGAGGTTCAGCAGGTGACATCGGGGTTTGCATCGAGTACCAGCGGGCGGAGCGGGTCGGGAGACTCGCTCCGCCCACGTCATCGATAGGGTAGCGCGGTGCGGCTAGCGGATCTCGACGTCGGCCGCTGCTTCGATCACCTTGATCAACTCGACGTGATCCGCCGCTTCGCCCAGTGCAGAGCGCGCCTCCGCAAACGCCCGCTTGGCCACCCCGATCGCCTCGTGCGGTACCCCACTCTCCTGCAGCACCTTGAGCGCGATTCCCACGTCCTTGTCCAAGAGAGCGAGACGGAAGGTGCGCGGCCAGGCACGGGAGAGGACACGCTCGGGAATCAGGTTCTCAGTGACGTTGGACCGCCCGCTGGAAGCGTTGATGACCTCCACCGCTCGCTCGCCGGCAACACCAAGCTTCACGAGCGCTGCGAGCGCCTCACCTGCTGCCTGGATGTTGATCGCGAGCAGTGCGTTGTTGAGCGCCTTCACCGCATGGCCGGTCCCAACCGGGCCCACATGCACGACCTTGGCCGCGAACGCGTCCACCACCTCGCGAGCACGTTCCACCGCGGTGGCATCACCGCCGATCATGACCGTGAGGGTCCCCGCCTCGGCCCCGCTGGTGCCACCACTCACCGGGGCGTCAACGAAGTCCACCCCACGATCGGCGAGCCACGCGTGGATCTCGCGTGAGCCTGCCGGATCACCCGAGGTGCAGTCGACGTGCAGCTGCCCTGCCGTCCATGCAGGTGCTGCCGCGCGCGTAACCTCCAGTACCTCGACCGAGGTCGGCAGGCACGTCACGACGACGTCGGCTGCATCGACCAATGCCGTCGGGGTATCGGCGACGGCGGCCCCGGTCGACCCTGCGAAGTCCCTCGCGCGCTCGATGGTCCGGTTCCAGACAGTGGTCTCGAAGCGTTCGGCGATGTGGACGGCCATGGGCCGGCCGATGGCCCCAAGTCCCGCGAATCCCACTCGTAGCGTCATGGATCCTCCGCCTCCGCATGCGGAACGGCCCCGGGAACACCCCGGGGCCGCCCATCTTCTCCGTCGCGACCGTTGCGCGCCATCAGCTGGCGCGGTTCAGTGGCTCAGTAGTTGTCGCCTGAGCCGCATCATCCGACGCCGCACCGAACCATCCAGGATCCGGTCGCCCAGGCGGAGGATCACACCTCCCAGGATACCCGGATCCTCCCGGAAGTGCGGGATGACCTCTTTCCCGGTCGCCTCCTGCAGCCGGGCAGCGACCGTGTTCCGGAGCGCCTCGTCGGGCGTGCGCGCCATCGTGACGCCGACGTGCACCCTGTTGTGTTTCGTGTCGACCAGGGCGCTGAACTGCCGTTCCATGTGTGGCAGCAAGTGTTGGCGCCCTCGCTTGATCACCGCGGCGAGGAATCGCAGAAACTCGGCCGGCGCTACCTCTACCAGAGCGGACTCGAGCATCCGCTCCTTGGTGTGTCGGGGCACGCGTGGCGACTCGAGGGCAACCCGGATGCGACGGTCAGCCGCCATGGCCGACGCGAGCCCGGCCATCAAGTCCGCAAACCGGTCCGTCGCTCCCAAGCGCTCGCCAAGCTCGAAAAGCGCCTCGGCGTAGTTGCGGGCGATGGTCGGCTCTCTCACTTCAGCTCGTTCTCCACCGAGGCGAGGTAACTCTCGACGATCTTCCGATCGCCCTCACGATCGAGCTGTTGCTCAATCAACCTGGAAGCGGCCGCAAGTGACAGCTCAACCGCTTCCCGTCGGAGCTCAGTGAGCGCGCGATCCCGCTCCTGCTCGATCTCCCGCCGTGCACGCTCGAGAATGCGCTCCTGCTCCTCGTGGGCCTTGGCAATCAAGTTCTGGCGTTCCTTCTCGGCGAGCCCCTTCGCCTCGTTGATCAGTCCGTGTGCCTCTTCACGCGCCCCGGCGACCAGCTTGCGGTGTTCCTCCAGCGTGGCCTGTGCCTCGTTGCTGAGGCGCTCGGCGTCGGCCAGTTGCTCCGCGATCTTCCGCTCGCGCTCCTCGGTGAGACGCACGATCGGGGGCCAGGCGTACTTGCGCAGCGCGAAGAGCAGGACGAGAAACACGACCCACGTCCAGAACATCAGCCCGGGCTCGAGCGCAAACGGTCCGCCGAGTCCGCCCTCCGCCTCTTCCGCGGCCGCGAGCAGCAGCAATAGTGCAGTCATGGATGCGTCAGATGATCTTCGCCACCAGCGACATGATGATCGCGATGATCGTGGCTCCCTCCATCAGGAAGGCGATCAGCAGCGACGTGCCGCGGATGTCGTTGGCCGCGGCCGGCTGCCGGGCGATCGCCTGGGCCGTCTGCGAACCGATCCAGCCGAGCCCGAGCCCGGCACCGAGCAGGGCCAGTCCGATTCCGAGACCGACGCCCAGCACTTCGTTGACGGCCGCACCGGCCGGCTCCGCCTGCACGAGCACAGCAGCAAGCATGTTCAGCATGTATTCACGTCCTCGCTCAAGACACGGGAGATGATCGACTGTCTGCGTCTACGCGATCCGGGCCGCTTCTCCCATGACGACCCTGCTCGACCGTCCGCCAACGGCCACCAGGCCGGCGGACCTCCCCGGCCCCTCGGCCGGGTACATGTCGGGGCGGCGCGAGACGCTCGGCCCGCCCCCTCCCACCGTCTTACCGCCTTACAGCCTCAATGCTCATGTACGATCACGCCGATCAGCACGGCGGTGATGAGTGTGAAGACATAGGCCTGCACGAAGGCGACGATGATCTCCAGCAGCATGACGCCGAGAACCAGTGCGGCCGACCCGGCGCCGATCGCCCAGTTCCACATCTGAATGTGACCGAACAAGAAGATCATGCCGAACAGCGCCAGGATCACGAAATGGCCGGCGGTCATGTTGCCGAACAATCGCACGCACAGTGCGAACGGCTTGACCAGCTTGCCAATGATCTCGATGGGCGCCATGGCGACCGAGATCACCAGCGCACCGGCTCCGCTCATCCCCGGCGCTGGCGGGAAGATCGTCTTCATGTAGCCCCGCCAGCCAAGCTTCACGATACCGCTCACCTCGATGACCACGAGGGACAGCAGCGCCATCGCTCCCGTGACCGCGAGGTTTCCGGTGGGTGTCGCTCCCCACGGCAGCATTCCGAGCAGGTTGCAGTAGAGCAGGAAGAAGAACAGTGTCATGATGTACGGCGCGAACTGCCGTCCGTCATGCCCAATGTTCGCGATCGCCACGTCGTTACGCACCCACAGCGCCAGCGCCTCCACCGCGTTGGCGAATCCTCGCGGGGCGCGCTCGCCGGCCCGCTGCCGCTCCAGCCGACGCGCGGCCATCCACATGGTGAGGAATACCAGCAGCGCCGCAAACGCCATATAGATGGCGTGCTTGGTCGGTGTGAGGTTGAAGGTGAGCGCACCGAGGTGCATATCGGGAAGGACCTTCCCGTACTCCCAGACGAACAGCGGCGAGAAGTCCAGGGCGTACGCATCCGCCGTGTGGTGCATCAGGAGCTCGCCGATATCGACTTCGTGCTGTATCATCGCAGCAATCGCATTTCACTGAAAAGGAGCGGCAGGAGCACGCCGACGTACCCGATCGCAGCAGGTAGCGGCGGGAACACTTCCCGCTTCCACGTCACCAGCGCCAGGAACACGGCCACGCCCACCAGCCGCAATCCCATACCCATGGCCCATCGCGCCATCAGGGTCTTCGTCGGGCCCCGGATCGCCGGTCGGATCAGCGCGACGGCGACCAAGTGGATCAGCGTCGCCAAGACCCCGAATCCCGCTGCGGCCAAGGCTGCGGTCCCATCCCACGCGAGCCACGACACCCCGCCAATTGCCACCGTCAGGCCGAGCCCGAGCGCAAGCTCCATCATGGACCACGCTCCGTGGGACGGTGGTCGTCCGGCGGCTCGACCCCAATCTGCAGCCTGCGGTAGAGGCTCAGCGTGCCGAGTACTGCTCCGAGCAGCGCCCCCAGCACCAGCAGGACCGGGAACGTCCCGAGCCAGCGGTCGAGCAGCCAGCCACCGGCCATGAAGACGAGCACGCCGGCGGCGAACATGCACCCGAGTCCTGAGTACCGATAAACGTAGACCAGGGTAGGCCGCGGAGCATTGACGGGGCCCATGAGCGCCAGAAATGTACCCTGTCCGGCCTTATCCGCAACCGATGCTCCCAGTGGCTCTTGCGACCTATTTCCGCTAGGATCATGGGGCGGTACGGGCACACATGCGTGTTCGTTTGCGCCGCGTCGCCCAGCGAAGGGGTGTCATGAAGAGCGAGGCCGCATCTGTCGATCGGGATCTCGAGCTGCTCAGCCGTCTGACGGCTGCACGGGATCGCCTGCTGGAGCAGGTCCGACTCAGGATCGTCGGGCAGGATCAGGTACTCCAGGGTATCCTCGCCGCCATCGTGTCCGGAGGGCACGCCTTGCTGATGGGCGTCCCGGGCCTGGGCAAGACCCTGATGGTCTCGACCATTGCCGATGCGCTCGACTTGCGCTTCTCACGCATCCAGTTCACGCCCGATCTGATGCCCAGCGACATTACCGGCACGGAGATCATCGAGGAGGACGCCACCACGGGGCGGCGCTCCTTCCGATTCGTGCAAGGCCCGATCTTCGCCAATATCGTGTTGGCGGACGAGGTCAACCGGACGCCACCGAAAACGCAGGCGGCGTTGCTTCAGGCCATGCAGGAGCACGAGGTAACGGCGGCCGGGCAGACTTATGCGCTCCCGGCACCGTTCTTCGTGCTGGCGACCCAGAACCCCATCGAGCAGGAGGGCACGTACCCCCTGCCCGAGGCGCAACTCGATCGCTTCATGCTCGAGATCGCCGTGCGATACCCGAGTCGGGCCGAGGAGGAGCGGATCGTGGAGACGACGACGGGCGATGAGGTCCGGTCCGTGGAGGCCGTGCTGCCGGCCGAAGAACTGGTGGAGATTCAGCATCTGGTGCGCAGGATTCCGGCACCTGCGCCGATCGTGCGGGCGGCTGTTGCGCTCGCCCGCATGACGCGCCCCGATCAGGAGGCACCGGCCTTCATCGGAGAGTACGTGAGCTGGGGCGCCGGCCCGCGTGCCTCGCAGTATCTCGTGCTGGGCGCGAAGGCCCTGGCCGCTCTGGACGGCCGACCCATGGCGGACCTCGACGACGTCCGGGCCGTCGCGCCGTCGGTGCTACGGCACCGGGTGGTGGTGAACTTCGCCGCCGAAGCGGCCGGTCGCTCGGCGGACGATCTCTGTCACCAGCTCATCGACGAAGGAGCGTGGACGACGGCCTGATCGCGGCCACGGCTGCCCCCATGACAGACGAGCCCATCCTCCTGGAGGTCCCGCGGTTCGAACAACCCGACGACGTCACCTGCGGGCCGACCTGCCTCGCGAAAGTCTATCAGTACTACGGCTTCGAGCGCCCGCTCGATGCTGTCATCGCGGAGACGTCACGCAATCCCGACGGTGGGACGCTCGCCGTCAACCTCGGCATCAGCGCGATGCGGCATGCCTTTCGACCGACACTCTATCCCTTCGGATTGCGGGTCTTCGACCCGACCTGGCGACGACTACCACGCGAGGCCCTGATCGCCAGGCTCGAGGCGCGAGCGGCGGCAGTAGACAGCCGCAGGCTCGAGCGTGCCGTCCGGGCCTACGCGGAGTACCTCCGCCTCAGTGGGCGCGTGCGGTTCACCGAGCTCACCTCACGGTTGCTCGTCTCGATCCTGCGGCGTGGCCACCCGATTCTCACCGGACTCAGCGCGACCTATCTGTACGGCACGTCCCGGGAGACCCGGGACCGATACGACGACGTCGCCGGGAACTCTGCGGGCCATTTCGTCGTCGTGTGCGGCTATCGCCCACGCACTGGCCGGTTCATCGTTGCCGACCCATTCCGTAACGTCCCCCTGAGCCGCACGGGGCGATATACGGTCTCGGCCGACCGACTGATCGCCGCCATCCTGCTCGGCGATCAAACGTACGACGCGGTTCTGCTCACGCTCGGGGCGCGTCGGAGGGACCGATGACGGCTCCCCGACGCCCGCGTGGCGTTCTCGTCGTGACCGATCAGAGTGCAGCACGCAATCTCGGTGACGTGCTCGTCGTGACGGCCGACGACTACCTCGGCGGCGAAGCCGACACGGTCGACGAGGGACTGACCGTCGTGAACCTGTGCCGATCGTATCAGTACTTGAGCCGCGGGTACTACGTGTCCCTGATCGGTGAGGCCCGACACCACCGCGTGATTCCGTCGATCGAGACGATTCAGGCGATCAGCGACCCGTTTGTCTACTTCCGAACGCTCCAGGAGGCCGGCCTCGAGACGATCGAGTACCGCATCGCACGGGGCGGCCATCGACTGCTGCCGCGCCTCATCGTGCCGGAGTCGTCCCCTGACCCTCACCGCGAGCCTCGGCCCGAACCCATGATGGCCGCTCCGACCGGTGACGCTCCGCCCCGCTACGAGCGCGTGCGACGCACATACCGGGAGATCACGAGCGTCCTGGGTCGGACGACCGAGACCGAATTCCGCCGCATCACGTCGGCGATGTTTCGGGTGTATCCCGTACCCATCCTTCGGATCCGACTGTACTGGGATCCCGAGGAGGAGGACTGGCAGATCGGGCAGATCTATCCGGGCGCGGTCGATGTTCTCGAGCCCGACGAGGTCGCGCTGCTCGCAACCGAGATCGGCAAGGACCGGCTGCGTCGCCGCGCGGCAGACGCGGCGGAGGCCCGTCCGTTTCGCATCGCCTGCCTGTTCGATGAGAACGACCCATATGCGCCGACCGACGAGGCGACGCTCGAGCGGTTCGAGCGGGCCGCCGAGCGGCACAACGCGTTGTTCGAGGTGATCGGGCGGGAGGATCTCGCTACGCTCGCCGAGTACGATGCCCTGTTCATTCGCACGGTCACGGCCATCGATCACTACGCGTTTACCTTCAGCCGGACAGCCGAGAGTCTCGATATCCCGGTGATCGACGACCCCCGCTCGATCATGCGGTGCAGCAACAAGGTGTACCTCCACGAACTGTTTCAGAAGCACGGTCTTGCCACTCCCCTCACGGCCATCATCTCGCGCAAGACGCTGCCAGCGGAGGTCGAAGCACTCGGCCTGCCGATCATCCTCAAGCTCCCGGACGGCACCTTCTCACATGCGGTGAAGAAGGTGGAGACGCTCGCGGAGCTGGAGCAGCTCAGCCGGGAGATGTTTCGCCGATCCCCCCTCCTAATCGCGCAGGAGTTCACGCCGACGGCGTTCGATTGGCGCATTGGGGTACTCGATGGCGCGCCGCTGTTCGCGGCGAAGTACCACATGGTCAAGGACCACTGGCAGATCGTCGGTCGCTGGAAGACCGGTCGGACCCGCTTCGGGAAGGTGGAGGCGGTTCCGCTCACCGGCGTCCCTCCCGCGGTCGTCACCCTGGCTCTGGAGGCGTCAGCGCTCATTGGCGACGGCCTGTACGGCGTCGACCTCAAGGAGACGGCGTCGGGCACCGTGGTCATCGAGGTGAATGACAACCCCAACATCATGGAGGGCGACGAGGACGCGATCGAGCGGGACCGCGTCTACGACGCGATCGTTGCCACGCTCTTACGCCGGATCCGGGTGCCCCACGACGGGAGCGACCGTCGGTGAGCGAGCCGCGACGGCCGTACCGCCCGTTCGAGGTCGTCGGCCTCGAGCTGGAGTACTCGGTGGTGGACGCCGATCTCGTTCCACAGTGTCTCGTCGAGCCTGCATTCCGCCACTACCGTGGCCGCCCGACCTCTGACATCGAATCCGCCAACGTCGGCTTCTCCAACGAGCTGGCGGCACATGTCTTCGAGATCAAGACCATCCGCCCGCAACGTCACCTCGATCGTGTTGAACGGCAGCTGGTGAACGGCCTCGAGCGCTTTGGGCGGCTGCTCGACTCGGTGTTCGGCGCACGACTCCTGCCCACGGGCATGCATCCCTTGATGCGGCCCGAGGATACCCGACTCTGGCAGCGGGCTGGCCGGAGGATCTACCGCACCTACGACCGTGTCTTCGGGATCGGCGGGCACGGCTGGCTCAACGTACAAGCGAGTCACGTCAACCTCCCCTTCGGTACGGAGGAGGAGACGATGCGCCTGCACACGGCCATCGCCTGCCTGCTGCCGTACCTGCCGGCACTTGCTGCGAGTTCCCCCATCTACGAGGGGAGCATCGGTCCGTATGTGGACAACCGGCTGGCGTTCTACCGGGACAACCAACGGAGGATCCCGCTCATCACTGGATCCGTGGTGCCGGAGATCGTGGGCTCGTTCCGCGAGTACCGCAGCCGGATTCTGAAGCCGATCTATCGCGCGCTCGATGACGTCCCGGGTGGGAGCGTGTTGCAGCACGAGTGGGTGAACTCCCGGGGCGCGATCGTCCGATTCATGCGCCGGGCGATCGAGATCCGCGTGCTCGACGTCCAAGAGTGCATCCGGTCTGACGTCGCGATCGCACTGTTCGTGCGCGAGTCACTGCGCTGGATGGTCGAGTGTCTCCGAGGTGGCACGCTCACTCCACCCCCACACGGGGTGCTCGTGCAGGATCTCACGGCCGTGATCCGGGACGGTAGCTCCGCAGCCGTCGCGGCCCCCCATCTTCGGCTGCGCTCCCGGCATCCCCTCACGGCTCGCGCCGTGCTCCGGCACCTCCTCGAGCAGATCGTCGAGCGTGTACCGGAGCGGGAGCGACTATATCTCCCGACCCTGTCGGACCGGGTGACGTTCGGTAGCCTCTCCGAGCGTATTGCGTCCAGGGTCCGGCTGCGCGCGCCGCGGAGCGGGGCACGGCAGCGTGCAGTGATCAGGGAGATCTACGAGGAACTGGCTGAGTGTCTGAGAACAAACACACCATGGCCCGGTTGACTCGGCCCGAGATCGTCCTCACCTGCGAGCATGCAAGCCGGCGCTTTCCAACGGAGCTCGGGTCGCTGGGGCTCTCCCTTGCCCAGCGACGGTCGCACATCGCCTGGGATCGAGGTGCGGCATCACTGACTCGGGCGCTCGCCACGGCATTGGACGAGTCGCCGTTGCTTGGTCGGTACTCCAGGATCGTCGCGGATCTGAATAGGAGCCCGTCACATCCGCGCGTCGTCCCACGGGTCGCGTTCGGGACGCCCGTTCCCGGCAACGCTCGCCTCACCAGCGCAGAGCGCGCCGCGCGCCTTGCCCGATACCATACGCCGTGGCGTGACCATGCCTACGGCGTGATCGCCCGCGCTGTCGGCGCCCCAGGTGGGTGCATCCATCTGAGCGTACATAGCTTCAGCCCGACGATGCACGGCGTGGAGCGAAACGCGGACGTCGGCCTGCTGTACGACCCGCAACGGGCACCGGAGCGAACGCTCGCCGACGCGCTACGCGAACGGCTCGTTCGTGAGGGATTGGCCGTCCGACGGAACTATCCGTACCGAGGCACCGCGGACGGATTCACTACGTGGTGCCGGAATTACTTCTCGACCACCCGCTATGGTGGCATCGAAATCGAGCTGAACCAACGGCTGGTGGGACACGCGGGTGTGCATCGCCGAGTCATCGGCGCGGTGGTCGACGTCGTTGAAGCGTGGAGGTTCTAGGGGTCCGGTGGCTCCGTGCCGATGTGCCGCCAGAGAAAGTCGGCCCGCGCCATCCGAGCGAGAATGTCATCCACGTAGCGGAGGTAGAAGGGGCTGTTCACTCCCGGATGCCAGCTGCGTGGCCGCGGCAAGCTCGCCGCGAGCTGGGCTGCCTCGCGCTCGGTGAGCGAGGATGCGGACGAGCCGAAGTAGTTCCGCGCCGCCGCCTCCGCGCCGTACACACCGGGCCCAAACTCGACCACGTTCAGATACAGCTCGAGGATTCTCTTCTTCGACAGCTCGCGCTCGAGCTGCCAGGTGAGCACCACTTCCTTCAGCTTGCGGAGCGGATTGCGAGACGGCGAGAGCCAGAGGTTCTTCGCGAGCTGCTGTGTGATGGTCGAGGCACCACGCAGCGGCCCGCCGTCGTCGAGTGACTCCCGGATCGCCGCACGGATCTCGACAGCCGAGAAACCCGAGTGCGTAAAGAACTCCATGTCCTCGGCGGCGACGACTGCACGCTTGAGATGGGGCGAGATCCGCTCCCCGCCAACCCATTGCCATGCGATGGCATCCGACCGGCCGGCGGCGTGCTGGCGCTGCCTGTAGCGGTCGATGAACGCCGTCGATCGGGGGCGGGACATCGCCAGCGACCCCACATCGGGCCAGGTCAGGACGACGGACAGTCCGGCAACTATCCCGAGGAGGGCCCCGGCCGCACAGCCGATCCGGAATAGGCGATGGCTCGTGAGACGCCTGAGCGCCGCGCGCATGCCCAAGAATCACGTGGGTGAACCTGTCGCCGCAATGACCTCGCCGGCAACGGCGTCCGGCGTATATTCGCCGAGGAGACCCTGTTCGATCCCGAGACCGAACCGAACATGCAGATCGACGCCGACTACACCCGGAACGCACTGACTGAACTGGTTCGAATCGACTCGGTGAACCCCCGCTTCACCGGCGGTGCGACGAGCGAGCGCGAGATCGCGGCGTACGTGGCAGACGCCCTCACAGCCCTCGACGTGGAGGTGACACAGCATGAGCCCGAGGCAGGCCGCGTGAGCGTCGTGGGACGGCTGCCTGGGTCGGGGGACGGCCCGTCTCTGATCCTGTATGCGCACATGGATACGGTCGGCGTGGATGGGATGGAAGCGCCATTCGACGCCGTCGTCCGCGACGGCCGGCTCTACGGGCGGGGCAGCTACGACATGAAAGGCGGGCTCGCCGCCTGCCTCGGCGCGGTGCATGCCATGGTTCGCGCACCGCACGCCCCGTCCGGCGAAGTGACCCTGATGGCCGTGGCCGACGAGGAGGTGGCGAGCATCGGCCTCACGGATCTGCTCTCGCGGTACTCGGCCGACGCGGCGATCGTGACCGAGCCGACAGGCCTCGCGCTCTGCGTGGCACACAAGGGATTCAGCTGGATCGAG
Organism: Gemmatimonadota bacterium; assembly: GCA_039591485.1. Classification (GTDB taxonomy): domain Bacteria; phylum Gemmatimonadota; class Gemmatimonadetes; order Gemmatimonadales; family GWC2-71-9; genus JAOTVV01. The sequence continues at coordinate 1,083 of JBDHDN010000032.1, read as the reverse complement.
GTACGAACGCGCGGGCGCGCGGCACACGGCAGTCGGTTCGATGAGGGTGTCGATGCCAACCTGCGGATGGGTCGGTTCCTGGCGCGACTGGAGGATCTCGAGCGGGAACTGCGGACCCGCCCACCCCATCCACTGCTCGGCCCACCTTCCCTGCACGCAGGGCTGCTGGCCGGCGGGACCGGTGCCAGTGTCTACGCCGCAGAGAGCCGTGTGGAGATCGAGCGACGGACAATCCCGGGTGAAACGGAAGTCGACGTCCTAGAGGAGATCGCGCATCTCTTGGACGTACTCGCAAGTCAAGACCCCAGCTTCCGGGGAGAGGCGAAGGCGTTGCTCACTCGGGAGCCATTCGAGACCGCACCAGACGGTGCGGTCTCGCGTGCCGTCACAGCCGCGGCGCGCCAAATCCTCGGTCAGTCTCCTCCGGTCGTGGGCATGTCCTACTGGATGGATGCCGCGCTCTTGCACGCTGCAGGGATCGACACCGTCGTCATCGGTCCCTCGGGATCGGGAGCGCACGCTGCCGAGGAGTGGGTCGACATCGCGTCGGTGCTCCAACTCGCCGAGATCCTGAGCGTCGCCACCATCAGGTACCAGGCGAACAGCGCCGTCGCAGGTCAGCAGCCGGAAGCGGGCTGACGCCAGTCGGGACCACCCCAGTGCCTCGCCAACGGCTCCGCGCTGGAAGCCCGGCCGTTGCTACCGTCCGGCAGTAGCCGTCGTTGCGGCCACCGAGGCCACCATCACCGCCGCACGCATCGCCTCCACGACCTCCCTGGTCGCCTCACCGACGACGTTCCCTTCCGTGAGGTCCTTGAGCCGCTTCTTCCGGTCCTTCAGTCGCTTCTTGTCGAACACGTGCGGCAGAATCCCGGTTGCATTGGCGATGGCGGCGAGGACGGCGGTGCGCGGATCGATGTCTCGCGCGGGCGTGAAGATCGCCCGGCGGAGCTGCTTCACGATCTCCCGCTCCGGCTTTGGGTCCCGCTCGGGGTAGATCGTACGGGAGAACACCAGAAGCACCTTGTCCCGGCCGACCTTCAGGATTCCGCGATCGACTAGGCTGTCGGCGACGCGCCGCTT
>JBDHDN010000031.1:0-15779 GCA_039591485.1 Gemmatimonadota bacterium | reverse complement strand
AAGCGCGAGTCTCCCTGGCTCGTCTCCGCGGACGAGGCCTACGCGCTGCTGGCCGTGGGCGGCCTCATCCCGCGCGAGGAGCACAACGCGCTGCTCGGGGCGGTGCTCCCGCAGCTCGCCGCGCGGTCCGCCAAGCGACAGGACCGAATCCGGGTGGTGTACGAGGGCGGCTTCTGCGAGCAGCCACCGCTGGACCTGATCCGTGCCATTGGCCGATCCTGCTACGTGGTGGACGACGATTTGCTCATCGGTCTGCGGTGGATCCTCGAGGATGTCCCGGCCGGCGAGGATCCCCTCGGGAGCCTCGCCGTGTCGTACCTCGAGCGCTCCTCGTACAGCCCGGTTCAGCACGACCTGCGCAAGCCGAAGGAGCGCATGCTGCTTGAGCGCATCCGGCAGGCGGGCGCCCAAGCGGCGATCGTCACCGCGGCCAAGATGTGCGAGCCCGGCCTCGAGGAGCAGGTCGCCTATACCCGCGCGCTCGACGACGAAGGGGTGCCCTACTTCGTCAGCGAGTTCGAGGAGAACATGACCAGTTTCGAGCATCTCGAGATCCAACTCGAGACGTTCGTCGAGAACATCCTGTTCGAGTGAGAAGGGACGACGCCATGGCGCAATCGACGGCTGACAGCATCGTCGGGCGAGGCAACACGGACGGCGCGCGGCTGTTCCGCGAGTGGTTCGCCGGGCTCACCCGAGCGGCGGACGAGGGGCGAGGCGGCGCGTACGTGTTCGTCATGGGCAGCTTGGCGGAGCTGCTACGCACGTTCGACCTGCCGATCGTGTTTCCGGAGATCAACTCACTGCAGACGGCGGTGCGTCGGGTGGCGCACGAGTACCTCAACGAGGCGGAGGACTTCGGCTACTCGCCGGACATCTGCGGTTACGTGAAGGCGGACGTGGCGACGCAGCTCAGGGGCGGCGAGCTGCCCATGGGTCGCATCCCGCCGCCGGCCATCGCCGTGTACACCAACGCGTGCAACACGTACATCAAGTGGGCGGAGATCTGGGAGCGGATGTACGACGTGCCGATCGTGACGCTCGACGTCCCGGGCACGCGAGCCGCCGGCACCCAGACATGGCCAGGCGATCCGGACTTCGAGAACGACCGCCGCTACGTGCAGGCCCAACTCGAGGAGCTGATCCCCCTGCTCGAGCAAGTAACGGGAATCACCTTCGACATCGACCGCCTGCGCGAGAGCATGCGTCAGGCGAACGCGATGACGCGGGCGTGGAAGCGGGTGCTCGAGCTCAACCGCAGCCGCCCCTCGGTGTTCAACGCCCTTTCCGACGGAACCATCTTCCTTGGCGTGGCGAACGGGTTTCGCGGCTTGGTGGAGGGCGCACGCTATTTCGAAGAGCTGGTCGAGGAGATGGAGTACAAGAGCGCGAACGGCATCGGGACCCTCACCGACGAGCGGTACCGGCTCATCTTCGTCGGCGTGCCGTGCTATCCCATCTTTCGCCGCTTTTCCGAACTCTTCACCGAGCTGGGTGGGACGTTCGTCAGCTCGACGTATCTGCGATTCGCCTCGGGAGGCACGAGCCTCGGCTTCGAATACGACCTCGACCGGCCCATCGAGAGTCTGGCGGAGGGCATGCTCATCAGCGTGCGGGACGCGATGGACAACATGTTCTTCCAGACCGACGTGCTGCTCGAGATGGCCGAGACGTATGCGGCGGATGGGATCGTATACCACCCGATCAAGAGCTGCCGCACGGTCTCGACCGGACTCGCGGACAATCGCCGCGCGCTCATGGCACGGCGGGACATCCCGAGCCTGTTCCTCGAGTCGGACATGATGGATCGGCGGGTGGTGTCCGAGGCGCAGCTCAAGAATCGGATCGACGCGTTCTTCGAGGGGCTCGCGGCGCGCCGTCAGCAGGCGGCAATCCGGGACACGTAGGACTCTGGCGCAGGAGCGACCATGGCGTATGCCGCAGGAGTGGATGTCGGGTCCACGCAGACCAAGGCCGTGATCATCGACGAGGGCAAGACCATCGTCGCGCGGTCCCTCACGATGACGGGCGCCAACGTGATCCGCGCCGCCGAGCAGGCGTTCGCGGAGGCTCTCAGCGCGGGGGACCTCCGCGAGGAAGAGGTCGAATACGTCGTCGGCACGGGGTACGGCCGGTACAAGGTGACGTTCGGCAACACGCAGGTGACCGAGATCAGCTGCCATGGCCGCGGCGCGGTGCACATGTTCCCCAAGACTCGCACCGTTGTCGACATGGGAGGCCAGGACACGAAGGCGATCCGGGTCTCACCGAGCGGGGAGATCGTTGACTTCTGCATGAACGACAAGTGCGCGGCGGGGACCGGGCGCTTCCTCGGCGCTGCCTCGAGTGCCCTCGATATCCCCCTCGACGAGCTTGGCCCCACCGCACTCCGAGGCGAGCGGCCGGTCAAGATCTCGACGACGTGCACCGTGTTCGCGGAATCGGAAGTGCTCTCATGGCTCGGCAAGGGGAAGAAGATCGAGGACATTCTGCTCGGCGTACATCAGTCGATCGCCGCACGGTCCACCGGTCTGCTTCGCCGGGTCGGGATCGAGGAGGAAGTCACCTTTACCGGTGGTGTAGCCCGGAACCGCGCGATGATCGAGACGCTCATCCGGAGTCTCGGAGTCCCCGTGAACGTGAGCGAGGATTCGCACTACATGGGAGCGCTCGGGGCGGCACTGTTCGCCCTCGACCACATCTTGGCCGCCCGCATCCCTGTGAGGCACGACGCATGACCTGCACCGTTGGCATCGACGTCGGCTCCACCTATACGAAGGCACTCGTACTGCGAGCCGACCGCACGATCGCCGGCCGTGCGATGCTGCCGACCGGCTTCAAGCTCACGGAGATCGCTGACCGCGCCAAGGCCGCCGCGCTCGCCGACGCCGGCGTCGCCCCGTCCGACGTCGACTACGTCGTCGCGACCGGCTTCGGGAGGCACCAGGTCACCACCGCCGACGTACACGTCACCGATCTCACCGCCGCCGCGCGCGGCGCGACCCTGCTCTTTCCCAACACGCAGACCATCCTCGACGTCGGCGGACAGACCATGAAGGCCAGCCGGCTCACGGACGGCGCGAAGGTGAAATCCTTCCGCCTGAACGACAAATGCGCCGCCGGCACCGGCGCCTTCTTGGAGAAAACAGCCCGCTACATGGGCTACTCCACGGCGGAGATCGGTCCGCTCGTGGACACGTCGAAGGAGCCGATGGCCATCTCCGGCGTCTGCGCCGTCTTTGCGGAGTCCGAAGTCATCAATCACTTGTCGCAGGGCGTGGCGCCGGCGGACATCATGCACGGCGCCATCGTGTCCCTGGTAGGCCGCAGCGTGCAGCTCATGAAACGGGTACGAATGGAGCCGGAGTTCACGCTGATCGGAGGGATCCTGCGGTTCCGCCGCATGATCGACGTGATCCGCGCCGAGCTGGCGGCCGACGTCAACGTCCCCGAGGGCGATCTCGTCCAGTTCACGTCCGCGCTCGGTGCCGCGCTGTTGGGCAGGCGCCGGCTCGAGCAGGTCGCCGATACCCGGGGGGCCACCGTGCCCCCAGGTTCTCGAGCGCCCTGATGGGCGACGCGGTGCCTCGAGGCCGCGCGCCGAGTGCGGGCCGGAACGATCCAAGCGACGGGCCGGCACGGGCGCTCAGCCCGATCGTGGAGCAGGAAGCACGCCGTGTCCTGTCCGAGGCACAGCTCGCTCCCGATCCGGCACGGCTCGCGGACGGCTGGGAGCGTCGCTTCGTGGTCGACGGGCAGCGCGTCGAGGAAATGACGGCGCTGTACCGCGAGCTCGGGTTCGAGGTGTGCGCCGATCCCGTGCGGCCCGAGCTGTTGACGGGCGACTGCGAGGACTGCAAGCTGCTCATGCTGCTGGACTTCAAGACGATTTACACCCGCCGGCCGCGATGACACGACGGGACAAATTGCCCTCGTTTGACCCGGCCGGCATCTTGAGAGAGCGTACGTGGTGAACCTCGAATGTGCCCGGCCGCGGGCACGGAGGCGGTGAGATATGCGATGCAGCAGGTGTGGGCGTGAAGCGGCCGAGAGTGACAAGTTCTGCGCTGAGTGCGGGCAGTTCCTACGGGATGCGTATGTAGATCAGCGGTTACTCCACGCATTGGTCCCGGAAAGTCGGGGGCAGCACCGGGAGGCCCGCCGGGAGCTGGAGCGGCTGGTCGAGATGGAGCCGAATCACGTGCTGGGCAACCACATGCTTGGCACGGTCTACTACCACCAGGGCACCCTCGACCTGGCAATCGACTACTACCAGCGCGCTCTCGAGCTCTCACCCGATTTCGTGCTCTGCTCGTACGATCTCGGCGTCGCGTTCTACCATCGGGGCAACATGGCGGCGGCCATCCGCGCGTTTCGACGCTGTCTTGAGATCGATCCGCACTACAACGCCGCACACTACCGCCTCGCCATCGCGCTCTTCCATGCCGGCGAGCTGGACCAGGCACTCGAACACTTCGAGAAGTGCACGACGCTCACGCCCGAGTATCTGGTGGCGCACTACCACATCGGTGTGATCTACGAGCGCAGGGGTGATCACGACGCCGCGGCCCGGGAGTTCCAACGGAGCCTCGACGAGGGTGTGGAGGAAGTGAGCAGCCTGTACCACCTGGCGCACATTGCGCAAATGCGGGGAGACGAGCAGAAGGCTCACAGCCTGCTCGAGCAGGCGCGGCAGTTTGGTCGTGCCGCACGCTGAGTCGATGCTGCACCCGCGTACGCAGGGGAGGCCATGACGACGGTACCGTCTGAGGACCACCTGATCTACGACTGGGCGAACCCACCGGGCTCCGACTCGGCCCAGCCAGCGCGCGCGATGCTGGACGACGAGACACTTCGGGACGGCCTTCAGAGTCCGTCGGTCATCGACCCACCGATCGACGTGAAGGTGAGAATCCTCCATCTGATGAACAGCCTCGGGATCGAGACCGCGGACGTCGGACTTCCGGGGGCGGGACCGCGCCAGCGTGAGGCCGTGGAGACGCTGTGCCGCGAAATCGCGGACCACCGACTGCGTATCAAGGCGAACTGTGCGGCGCGCACGATGATCGTCGACATTCAACCGATTGCGGACGTCGTGCAGCGGACCGGGGTGCCGATCGAGGCGTGCGTATTCATCGGATCGAGCCCGATCCGCCAGTACGCCGAGGAATGGGACCTCGCCCACATCCTGCGCCACACGACGGAGGCAGTCCAGTTCGCCGTCGGTGAGGGCCTCGACGTCATGTATGTCACCGAGGACACCATCCGGGCGAACCCCGAGGATCTGCGGACCCTGCTGACCGCGGCGATGGACGGCGGGGCCAGGCGGTTGTGCCTCTGCGACACCGTCGGCGCTGCCGTGCCACGCGGGGTGTTCAACCTGGTCTCATGGGTCAGGCAGCTCCTCGACGAGCGCGGCGTTACGGATCACATCGGCATCGATTGGCACGGCCACCGGGACCGCGGTCTGGACGTCGCCAACACAATCGCTGCACTCGAAGCCGGTGCCACTCGCGTGCACGGCACCGCCCTGGGCGTTGGTGAGCGCGTGGGCAATACGCCGATGGAGCAGCTCCTGGTGAACCTCCGCCTGCTCGGTTGGCGCAACGACGATCTCACCGCCCTGCCGGACTACGTCGAAGCCGTTTCCGCCGCCGTCGGCGTCCCGATCCCGGTCAACACGCCGATCGTCGGTCGCGACGCGTTCCGCACGGCCACGGGTGTGCATGCAGCCGCCGTCATCAAGGCGAAACGCAAAGGGGCGGCGTGGCTCGCCGATCGGGTGTACTCGGGGGTCCCGGCCAGCTGGGTGGGACGCGAGCAGGAGATCGAGATCGGCCACATGTCCGGCGCTTCCAACGTGCTGTTCTTCCTCCAGGCGCGAGGGCTGCCGACCGATCAGGACGTGATCCACGCGGTCCTGGCGGAGGCCAAGAAGTCCGAGCGGCTCCTGACCGAAGAGGAGGTCGTCGAGACCGTCCGGGCCGTGCAGAGCCCTCCATCGAGCTGACCGCGGGTTGGTCGGGCGAGCACGCCGGCGGGCAGGCACCCATTCGAGGACGCCTGCCCGCCGCGCTACAATCGCGTTCAGATCAGCCTACGGCCACTGCTGACCGTGGCAGGAGAAGCACGACGGCTCCCCGTTGTCCCCACCGCGGAGATCGGCCCCGTGGCAGGCGGTGCAGTTGGTCGCTGGATCCTGGAGACCGGGCAGATGACGGACACCGTCCTCATTCACCGTGTGGGATGCTGGCGCGTTGCCGCCGCCCGTGATGTCATCGTCATCGCTGCAGGCGCCGGCACCGGCGAGCAGCGCCACGCACAGAAGCAGGAACAGGGGACGTCTCATACGCACCTCTCCTCACACGAGCATGGTCTTGGCGTACTCTGTCCCGACGCGACCGGAGCGGCACGCCGGCGAGGTCATGAAATCGGCCGACAACGCGGCCTGCACATCGATCGCGTCCGTCACGGTGGTGCCGCACGCGCGCCGGATGCACTCGGCGATGGCGGCGCGGCCTGCCACGATCTCCGACGCCGACACTGGAGGCAGACCGGGAACATCCGTGACGACGTCGAGCGCACCGTCACGCACGTGACGGCGCCGTACAGGCGTCCCCTGGCCACGAGCGATCGTCCACGCAGCAGCGAGGGCCTCGGGAAACGGGCCCGCCGCATCGACCAGCCAGCCAACCGCGTCGCGGGCGCGCACCGTCCGTCCGCTCAGCAACAGATGCACGAGCCTCGGCCAGTCACGCTGCCGAGCCTTGCGGAACGGCCAGTGGCAACCTTCCATGCCGGGCACAACCGGCAGCGTCACCTCGGGGAAGCCCAGCGAAGCGTCTTCGACGGCGACGACGAAGTGACAGTGCACCAGCAACTCGAGCATCCCACCGAGTGCCCGCTTGCCGGCGACGAGGCCAACGGACGTGACGAAGTCATCGTGCAGCCGCCGCGCCGTCCGGGACCAGTCTCCCGCAATGCGCCGCCCCTCGTCTGCTCGTTCGATGGCGGGGTAGAACTCGGCCGTGTCGGCGCCCACCATCTGCGTCGACAAATGAAGGTCGCCGGTGAGGATCACCCGCTCGATGCCCGCCGTGACGAGCCAGTCGAGTGCGCGGTTGAGCTCGGCATCGACGTCCGCGTTGTACGCCTCTCGCCCGATCGTGACGACGCCCACAGTACCGTCGTGCTCTGCATTCACGTAGAGCTGCTGCCACGCAGGCGTCTCGAGGGCCTCCAGCGCCTCGGGATGCCATGGACTCTGTGCCGCCGCCGGGTGGAGCCGGTGATACGCCTCGACCGTCGCGATGACCGCGTCCGGTCCGGCGTCCCGCATCAGGGCGAGCACGCCCCGGCGGAACTGTGCGCACAGCTCGCCCATCGCATTGAGGTGCGACAGGTGGGCACGCTTCTCATGCAACATGAGCGCCGTCATCTGATAGAGGGACCCGAGTATCCAGGCCGTGAACTCCCCCTCGGCCTGCTCCTCGAGCGTCCAATTCACCAGCGGTCGAAAGTGGTTGGGCGGGTACCAGTCCTGGCCTGTGTCCTTGCGCTCGACCAGCTCGGGCATGGGCGCGAACAGACCGCCATAGTGGAGCGTAAGGTGGTGCAGACACGACCACGTCAGGAAGTTCGCCCCCTTCGCCCCGATCGCATCGTGGGCGCGGAACGGATTCGGACCGACCAGTTTTCGCACGAGCTTGTCGACCTTCCACGGCGGCATGTTGCGACGATGGTGGTATCGCAACGCGGCGTTGGTCACTCCGCAGAACAACACGTCGAGGACGAACGACCAGTCGTCGCTCACCGGCACCGGGATCAGGCCAAGTGCCCAGAAGAGCTGGGTGATCGCCGACGGCGCGGGCTCGACGATCTCCCACACTTTGTTGATGTGGTGCGGGAATGCCGGGTGGGCGATCCCTACACCAAGCTCGCGGCTCGGGAACCCGGACGTGACCGAGCGGATCTCGATCTCGGGAAAGCCCTCTCGGAACAAGGCGTAGTGGGCCCGCTTGAGCTCGAGGATCTCGGGTACGGCTTCGAGCAGAAACCGAGGCTCGAGACGCGTGAGCTCGTCCGGCAGGCGGGTACCGTCGTACGCCAGCCGCACCACGTTCCCCATGACCCTGCCTGCCCGCTTTGAACCGAACGCCTGGACGAGGCCAGGGAACTGCGCGCCGATCCCGTCGGGCGTTCCCGGGAGATCGAGCGCAACGAGGCGCACATCGTGATCGACCAGTCGCGCCCCGAGCTGCATCGCCTTCCCCGCACCGACGATACCGTTCGCGCCGGAGATCACCATCGAGCCCCGCCGGGCTGCCGGGCCGAAGACCTCGTCCACCAGTGACGCCGTATCCGCCGGTGGTCCGCCCGCGCGGAGGATCGGGAGCACGGCACCGAGCCCGATCGTCTCGAGTGTCGGTTGGCGCATCGTCGTCACGCCGGTCGGCTCAAGTGGCGTACGCGTGCGTCGCTTGGTTCCCATGACAGCCTCCCTCACGAGACCCGGAAGAGCGCCGCGATGCCGACGTCTCCCGCCGCACAGCCGAAGACGAGCACGTGACCACCCCCCAAGTCCACCGCTTCCTCGAGACCCTCGATGATCACGCGTGTCAGCGTCGGCCCCTGTGGGTGCCCCCAGACGAGCGAGCAGCCGGTCGTGTTCATCCCCGTCCAGTCATACTCGAAGATCCTCGCGAAGATCGCATCGTTCACGGCGAAGGGATTGTGGTTCTTCACCACCGCCATGTCCTGCATGCGGAGGCCGGTGCGCTCGAGCAGCCGTCCAACCGCGAACGCCGGCGCTTCGGGCATGAGCGACGGGTGCGTCCTGACTTCCGCCCGCGCGACGAACCGGATATCCACTTCAGGTCGCGGGCTCATCGCGCCGGCCCGATCGCGGCTCGTCACGAGGAGTACCGCCATCCCATCGGACGCGTGGGTCTGGGTGCCTGACGTCACGCAGGTATCCAGCTCGGGCATGCTCCGCAGCGCTTCCATGGTGAGGTGTCGCACCCCCAGGTCGGCATCGATCACACCCATGCTTCGCCCCTGGAGGTTCAGTACTTCGAGCGGCACCAGCACCCGATCGAGGAAGCCTCGCTCCCGTGCCGCGAAGTACTGCTCGTGCCGGAGCGCCGCCACCTCGTCGACCTCCTGGCGCTCGAGCCGATACTTCCGCGCCGCCAGACCCGCGGTCGTGATCATCGCCTTTCCCGTCGCGGGATCGAAGCCGAAGTTGTCCCACACATCCGCGAGCGCTTGCGTGCGCTGGTACGCGCGTCGCTCAGGAAACACGCCGACCGGGGAATCCGATGTCCGGTCGAACGTGAGCACTCCAACCACGTCGGAGGCCCCTGTGTCCACCTGGGCGCCGGCCTGCAACACCGTCTGCAGCCCGGTAGCGCAAGCCTGCTCCAGATGGAACCCCGGGATTCGGTGCCCGAAGCAACTCGCGACCAGGGGGGCATTCCAGAACTTCCAATGCCAGGGGATCGTGGAGCCGATGATGAGGTAATCCAGCTCGGACTTGGGCACGTTCCTGATGCCGAGGATCCGTGCCATGGCTTCCCCGGCAAACTGGCCGATGTTCACCTCGGCCAGCGGCGAGGTCTGCCACGCTGGGAAGTAGCTTGATCCCCATGTGCCGTAGGGAATGCGGGCCCTGGAATACATCTCGGTCGTCACGTCTTTACTCCTCCGCGAAGCCGGACCGGCCGCCTCAGCGAATCGTTCACTCATGTTAGAGCGCCGGCCGCTGAAACGCGACCCCGCCCGGCAGGAGAGTCGAGCGGCCGGCCCATCCCGCTTCACCCGTCATCCCACCGGTCGTCCCTCGACATTCCAGCGCCACCCGTTCAGCGGTCACTCGTCCATCCGCCTATCCGTCCATCCGTCTATCCGACGCTTCGGTCCAAAGCATATCTTCCTGTAGCCAGCATCGAAGGGAGTCGATCGTGCGGGGCGCCGGCCGCTCGGACGTGGACAGGATGGTCCGGCTGCATCTCGCCGGGCGGGACATCACCGATCCGCGGGTACTGGATGCCATGGCAAGCGTCCCCCGGGAGGCGTTCGTCCCCGAGCATTTGCGTGCTCACGCGTATGACGATGCGCCGCTCCCGATCGGGCACGAGCAGACCATCTCCCAGCCATACATCGTCGCGCTCATGATTCAGGAGGCGCAGCTCCGCCCTGATGCCACCGTCCTCGACGTGGGGACGGGATCCGGCTACCAGACGGCGCTGCTTGCGAGACTCGCCCGCCACGTGTGGAGCGTCGAGCGCCTGATCGAGCTTTCCGAGGCCGCCGGAGAGCGCCTCGAGGCACTTGGCGTGCGCAATGTGACGCTGGCGGTGGCGGACGGGGCCCTCGGCTGGGAGCCCGGTGCACCATACGACGCGATCATCGTGGCCGCGGCCGCGCCCAGGCCCCCCCAGCCCCTGCTCGACCAACTCACCGTCCACGGACGGCTGGTGATTCCGCTCGGCGACCGGGGCATTCAGGATCTCACGATCATCGAGCGTACGCCGCGGGGGCTGCGGACCGCTCGCGCGGGCGCGTGTCGGTTCGTCCCGCTGGTCTCTCGCGAGGCATTCCCGGCCGACTGGTGAGCGAGCAGCTGCTCGGCGCCCACGTTTCGACGGCAGGCGGCGTGCGCAACGCTCCCAGACGAGGGGCGGCCATTGGCGCGTCGGCGATCCAGGTATTCACGAAGACCCCCAACCGGTGGCAGGAGCCGTTGCTGACACCCGACGAGGCGGCGGCATTCCACGAGGCGGTTGCCCGGCACGAGATCCGCGCCGTCGTGGCGCACGACTCCTACTTGATCAACCTCGCCTCGCCCGATCCTGGGTTGCACGGACGCTCGCTCGAGGCGTTCGTCGCAGAGCTCGAGCGATGTCGTGCGCTCGGTATCTCGTGGCTCGTCACCCACCCGGGCAATTTCATGAACGATCGTCACGCCGGCCTGGTTCGGAATGCGGAGGCGTACGCCCGGGCGCTGCGGAGGGTACCCGGGCCCGGCATCCTGATCGAGACCACCGCGGGCAGCGGCACCGCCCTCGGCAGCACCTTCGAGGAGCTTGCGCATCTCAGGGAGCGGGTGCCTGCCCGGCTGCGCCCGCGGGTGGGCATCTGTGCCGACACCTGTCACCTGTTCGCGGCGGGGTACGACCTCGTCGGTGACTGGCACGGCGTGTGGGAGGCGTTCGATCGCGGCATCGGCCTGCGCCACCTGCGATGCCTGCACCTCAATGACTCGATGACACCCTTCGCGTCACACCGCGACCGGCACGAGTGGATCGGCGAAGGCAGTCTGGGGGCCGAGCCGTTCCGGCGGATCATGCGGGACATGCGCTTCGCGGACATCATCAAGATCATCGAGACCCCGAAGGCAGACGATCCCGAGCGCCACGACCGTCGCATGCTTCGCCGCCTCCGCGCGTATGCCCGACCACGGTGCTGAACCGCTCAGCGACCGCCGAAGACCTCCTCTAGACGCGAGCCCATCGCCGCGTCGGTCTGGTCCACAGTCAGCGGGGTGACGGTCACGAAGCCCCGCCTGAACCAGTACAGGTCGGTGCCCTCGGTGGGATCCTCGTCGGCTGGTGACCAGTCGTCCCACAGGTAGTCGCGCCCCCGGGGAGAAGTGCGCCGCTCGTAGCGCTGATCTCCGAGCGCAAGACTCATCGACGCGACCCGGATGCCGTGCGGCCCCCCCGCGGGCACGTTGACGTTGAGCAGGAGCGGCGCACGCACGAACCCGTCGCGGATGAGGGTTTCGAGCACGCGTCGCGCCCATCCTGCCGCGACACGGTAGTATGCGAAATCCCCGCCGGCATTCACGGACACCGCAACGGCCGGCAGCCCGTGGAGCGCCCCTTCGCGGGCAGCCGCGACGGTTCCCGATACCCAGGCGTTGACGCCCACGTTGTCACCGGTATTGATCCCCGAGACCACCAGATCGGGCAGGCTGTCCATGAGCACGGTGAGGGCGACACGGGTCACGGTAGCCGGGCGCGCATCGATCGCAAACCACGGTACCCCCTGCGGGTTGCCAATCTCGAAGAACGTGATCGGCTCACGATAGGTGATGCCGTGTCCCGTCCCGCTCTGTTGCTCGCGCGGGGCGGCGACGAACACGTCCCCGAGCGGTATGAGAGAATCCACCAACGCCACCAGACCCGGAGCCCGATAGCCATCATCGTTGACGACCAGGATTCTGAGTCGGGGAGCGTCCCCGGGCAGCTGGGCGGTGGCACGCGCGGTCGGAAGCGACACCAGGACGGCAAGGGTCAGCGCGACGAGCGGTCGGGACATTCCGTTCTTCCTCCCTATCGTGTACGGTTGACTACGTCCAGGCCGGCACGGCCGGCAGTCGAAAGGGAATCACTCGATGATCCAGAGGCAATGAGGTGGGCCGGCGAGGCGTAATCGGTATGGTCGGCGCCGCCCTCGTGGTGGGATGCGGCAGCCCCGCGCCGCCGAGGGTCATCCTCTTCATGGCCGACGGTGCGGGCAACGGGCATTGGACCGTCGCACGGATCGCGCGACCGGACCTGGCAGTCGCGGCATTCGCTGTCCAGGGCCAGATGCACAGCCAGGGCGTGGATCACCTCGTGACGGCCAGCGGCCCCGGCGCGACGGCGATCGCGACGGGGGTGCGGACCAGGTTGCGAGCCGTCGGCGTCGGGCCGGACGAGGAGCCGATCACGACCGTGCTCGAGTACGCCACGGCCCGGGGCATGGGCACGGGACTGGTGACTACGACCATGCTCACCGACGCCACGCCGGCCGCGTTCGCGACACACCACCCGAAGCGCGACCATCTGGCAGCCGCCGAACAACTGGCGAGGCAGTCGGTCACCGTCCTGCTCGGCGGTGGCCGCATGATGTTCGCCAACGCGGTGCTGGATGATGGGAGAACCGCGCTGGACATGATGCGGCAGCGGTATCCCTACGTGGACACACCGGCAGCGCTGCGTACCCTCGATCCCGATACGATCGTTGCGCTGCTCGGCCTCTTCGCCGAGGAGGACCTTCCCCCTGCCACGCAGCGTGCGCCGACGCTGGCAGATATGACCCAGAGCGCGCTGGCGGTGCTCGATCGGGATCCGGACGGGTTCTTCCTGCTGGTCGAGACGGAAGAGACCGATACGCAGGCGCATGCGAATGCCCCATTCGACGCCATCGCGGCCGAGATGCTGGCGTACGATGACGCGATCCGCGTGGCCACAGAGTACCGTGCCCGCCATCCCGGCACCCTGGTGGTCGTGACCAGCGACCACGAGTGCGGGGGAATATCGGTCCACGAGGACGTGTCGGGGAAACCGGTCCTCGTCTACGCGACGACCGGGCACACGGCGGGGCTCGTTCCGGTCTTTGCCGACGGACCCGGGGCTGAGCGTTTCCGTGGACTGCTCGACAACGATGAAGTCGGTCGGCGGTTGATCTCACTCGTCCGACGTGACTAGGAACGCCCTCCATCGCCGAGGGTTATATTCGGGCATGATGGCGGCACGGGGCGCAGCTGTGATTGCGAGGCGGGCGGTGGGCGCCATGTGGGCGGCGCTCTACGCATCCGTCCTCCTGTCCGCGCCGATTGCGCACGCCACTACCGAAGTCGCGGCATCCCATCCGATTCTGGAAGAAGCACACTCGGACGAGTGCGCCAGGGTGCACGGGGGCGCGGCGTGCCATTCGCTGAACACCCTGCAATTGGCCTACCCGTCGCTGGCTGCGCGGATCGGCACTCCCGGCACGCCCACCGGCGATGCTCCCGCTTCCCGTCGCACCGATCCCCTGCGGTCCACCGCCTCGACCCCGCCCCCCGCTAGGGCGCCACCCCACCCCTAGTCCTCTTCGTCCAGGCCGAACCACGACCCCCTCTCGCGCGGGTGTCGTCGTGAAGACAAACTGAAGACCACGGATTCGCCATGCGTACGACCGTATTCATCGCCGTACTGGCATGTATCGGAGGGGCACCCCGGGTGGCCGCCCAAGAGCCCGCGCAGCCGGTCGACTCGCTGACGGCCGAGCTCCGCAGACTCCAAGCGCGTTTGGACTCGCTGGAACAGGTACTCCAGCGACTCATGCGTCGGGGGGCCGATACGACCGAAGTGCAGGACGAGCTAGCTGCCTTGCGAGATGCGGCCCGTCGTGCCGCCGGTGAGGCGGAGCGGGGTGACACCGCCGCGCCACAGCAGAGTCGCACGCGAGATCTCTCGGTACTCAATCCCGAGATCTCCGTGACTGGTGACGTGATCGGGAGCTTCCTGGCGCCGGCGGGGGAATCGACCGGATTCCGTGCGACCCCACGCGAGTTCGAGTTCTCCTTCCAGTCAGCGCTGGATCCGTACACGCGGACCAAGGTCTTCGTCACCTACGAGGAAGAGCTCGAGATCGCCGGCCTCGAGCTGGAGGGCGAGGGAGAGGAGGAGCACGGTCACAGCGGCTTCGCCATCGAGGAGGCCTATCTCTATTGGGTCGGCCTGCCGGGAGCGCTCGGGCTCAAGGCGGGGAAGTTCCGACAGGAGATCGGCCTGTTCAACCGCTGGCATACCCACGCCCTGTACGAGATCGACCGACCGCTCGCCGCCGTGGCGTTTCTCGGCGATGACGGCCTCATCCAGACCGGGCTCTCGCTGACCTCTCCAACTCTCACGCTCGGGCCGGCACACCAGACGCTCTACGTCGAGGCTACCCAAGCCAGCAACGACGCATTGTTCGGCGATGGGGGTGACCTGAGCCTCCTCGGACGGTTCCAGAGCTTCTGGGACCTCGGGGCCACAGCCTACTTCCAGCTCGGTGCCACTGGGGTCAC
Source organism: Gemmatimonadota bacterium (assembly GCA_039591485.1). GTDB lineage: Bacteria > Gemmatimonadota > Gemmatimonadetes > Gemmatimonadales > GWC2-71-9 > JAOTVV01. The sequence goes on along the minus strand of JBDHDN010000031.1, from coordinate 952 downwards.
CGGTGCGAACGACGACGTAGCGCTGGACTCCCGCCTCCTTGGCCTCGACCTCCTGCTTCGCTGGTCCCCTCGGGGCCGATCGCTCTACCGCGCCCTCGAGGTGCGAGGAGAGTGGTACTTCGCAGCGCAGGAGCTGGGTGGCGTCCGCGAGACGGGACACGGGGGATACGGCCAGGGCAACTTCCGGCTGAATCGGCAGTTCGTGCTCGGCACGCGCGTCGACTACCTCGACAACTACGGTGAGCAGCCGAGCCTGCTGCAGATCGCCCCGTCGATCAGCTGGTGGCAGAGCGAGTGGGTACGGCTCAGGATGCAATACAACCTCGTGAAGCCCAAGGGACTCGACCCGAGCCACACGATCCTACTCCAGGTCGTCTGGGCCATGGGCCCGCACAAGCACGAGTCGTACTGAGGTAGAGGAAGATCATCATGCGATTCATGAGACTCCGTCCGTTCCTGGTGGCTCTTGTCACCGCACCGGGCCTCGTGGCGCACGCGCACGCGCAGCGGCCGGTCCGGGTCGTGGCGACCCTGCCGACCTACGCAGCGCTCGCCCGTGAGATCACGGGCTCACTCGCTGAGGTCGAGGCGATCGCCCGCGGAGACGAGGATCCGCACTTCGTTACGCCTCGGCCGTCGTTCGCGGCAATGATCCAGCGGGCTGACCTCTTCATCGTGACCGGCCTCGATCTGGAACTCTGGGTGCCGGCGCTCCTCGACCGTGCGAACAACCCCGACGTCGTCGAGGGAGCACGCGGGCATGTCACCGCGTACGCCGGCATCGAGCTGCTGGACATCCCGCAGAGCGTCTCCCGCGCCGGTGGCGATATTCATGTCTTCGGCAACCCGCACATCCACACCGACCCGATCAACGCCATTCTCGTCGCGCGCAACATCGCGGCCGGCTTGAAGCGTATCGACGGTGCGAACGAGGCGACCTACGACGCCAACC
>JBDHDN010000030.1:0-15888 GCA_039591485.1 Gemmatimonadota bacterium | reverse complement strand
CGCGTGGCCGGCCGGCGCACACCGACACCCAGTTGAGCCTGTTCGCCCGGAGTGCATAGGAGCGACATGCAGCGGACCCGATGGCCCGGCATCCGGCGACGAGCCGCACCCGCGCAACAGCGCGGCCACGTACCGGCATCCCGTGCCGATGGCCGGCCTGATCTCGCGGGCAGCGCATCCTCCGCGCTGTCGAGCGACCACGCCGTCTGTCTCTGGATCCCGCTGTTTCCTCTACGGTGTGAGGAGTGGCGCCGTCCCGAGCTCGTCGGACTGCCCACGGCGTTACTCTCCCCTACCGACACACGCCGGCTCTGGCAGGTCTCCCCCCTCGCCCGACAGGTGGGAGTGCGTGCCGGTGCGACCGTGAGCCAAGCCATCGGCCTTTGCCCATCGCTCACGGTGATCGAGCCCGACCCCGTGCGATACGACGAGACGTTCACGCAGCTTCTTCTCGCGCTCGAGCGGGTGAGCCCGGTCATCGAGCCGACCGAACTCGGCCGGGTATTCATCGGTGTCGACGGGCTGGAGCGGCTGTACGGGGATTCGATGCAGCAGATGCGCGTCGTTGCCCACGCCCTCGGCCGTACGGCCGTCACCGACGTCGCGCGACTTGGTTGGGCACGCGGCAAGTTCCTCTCCTGGGTCGCCGCCACGCAGGCCAAGTCCGGTATACCGCTGGTGGTGCACGATGCAGGGGCAGCGGCGTTTCTCGGCAAGCAGCGAGTCGCTGTGCTGCCGGTAAGTGCCGACACACATCGGCGGCTCCGACAGCTCGGGATCACAACACTGGCCGACGTAGCCCGCCTGCCCGAGCCCGCGCTCGTCTCACAGTTCGGCCGTGAAGGCCGGCGGGCCTGGCGTCTAGCCACGGGTCGCGAGGTGGAACCGGTGACGGGCCGCGAGCGCCCCGAGCCAATTATCGCTGGTCTCGACTTTCCGATGCCGGCCGCAGACCGACTGCTCTTGGCCCACGCCATCGACAAGCTCGTCGAGCGAGCACTTCGACATCCGCGGCGAACGGGCTGGCGGGTGCAGACTGCCCGCCTGCACGCGACACTCGAGCACGGTTCGTCGTGGACGGCCACCGTCACCCTCAAAGATCCCTCGGCCGATCGCGAGCGCATCGTCACACCGCTCCAGGCTCGCTTGGAGATCTCCCCGCCCGGCGGGGCGGTCGAGCATCTCGTTCTGGCATTCACCGCATTCGCCCCCGGAACCGGCGAGCTCCAGCTGTTCGCCCGCGATGCCGACAGTGCCGCGCGCGCCGGACGGCACCGTGCTCTGCACGACGCGGCCCGCGAGATCAAGACCCGGTTCGAGCAATCCCGACTCTTTCATATCGTCGAGGTACAACCTTGGTCCCGCATTCCCGAGCGACGCTACGCGTTGATCGACTTCGAGCCTTGAACGTCCCCGCACCGGCCGACGTGCTCGTGGACGCCGACGGCATGCCGATCGAGGTACGGCAGACAACTGAGACGCACGGCACCGACGACGCGTCACACACCGACGCACGACCGGCAGCAACCGCGTCACCGACGACCGGTCGACCATCTGCCCACCTGCCCGCAGGGCGTGTCGCCGACATCCTCGAAGTCTGGCGCATCGACGACGAGTGGTGGCGCACACCGATCACGCGCCGGTACGTCGACGTGGTCCTGGAGGGCGGCGCTCACGTCGTGCTGTTCGAAGATCTGCACACGGGAGCGTGGTTCGTCCAACAACCCTGAACAGCGACGCACGTGTGGTCTACGCCGTCCGCCATTTTGCCGCGATCATGTACATCGAACTCCACGCCCACTCCGCGTTCTCCTTTCTCGACGGCGCCTCGCTGCCCGAGCAGCTGGCACTCGAAGCCGCACAGCTCGGCTATCCAGCTCTTGCGCTCACCGACCATCACGGCATCTACGGGTCCATGGCCTTCGCACAGGCGGCAAGGCAGCACGGTGTACAGGCGATCACCGGCGCGGAGTTGACTTTACTCGATGGTGCCCATGTCACACTCCTCGCTGAGACGCCCGAAGGCTACGCCAACCTCTGCCGACTCGTCACCGAAGCCCACCTCGGACGTGAAGACCGTCGTGACCCACGCCTCGCCTTCGCCTCACTCGAGTCGCGCCACGGCGGACTGATCATGCTTTCGGGATGCCGTGGAGGACTCTTGCCCGGCGTGCTCCGTCGAGAAGGGATCACCGCCGCACGCCGCTTCGCCGAGCGTTGCCAGAACGTGTTCGGACCGGAACGGTTCTACGTTGAGCTGCAGCGCAATGCGGTCCAGGGCGATCGTGCGCTCACACGGGCGCTCGCGGATATCGCGGACGGCGCTGGACTGTCCGTCGTGGCAACGGGCGACGTGCACTATCATCGGAGGGAACGGCACCGGCTCCACGACGCCCTCGTCGCCATTCGCCATCGGACCACCCTGGATGGGTCGCACGACGTCCGCCGTCCCAACAGCGAGTTCTATCTGCGGCCGCCTGAAGTGACAGTCGACCTGTTCCGCGACCGTCCCGACGCGATCGCCAACACGCGCATGATCGCGGAGCGGTGTGCCGCGTTCGATCTCACGCGGGATCTGGGCTACACGTTCCCCGATTTCAACGGTGCCGACCGAACGACGGCGCCGCGCGCCCTGGCCGAGCTGTGCCGCACGACCCTCGACGAGCGATACCCCGTAGACTCCCCTCATCGTGTCGAGGCCGAAGCGCGTCTCGAGGAGGAACTGCGGCTCGTCGATCACCACGGCCTGTGCGGTTTCTTTCTGGTGTACCACGACCTCTTCGAGTTGGCACGGGAGGTGGCAGCGGACGTTCGCAGCGGGAGCCGCCGGGCGTGGGGCGATCTACTCCCCGGTCGAGGCCGCGGCTCATCCGTCTCGTCGATCATCTGCTATCTGCTCGGACTTTCCCACATCGACCCAGTCGCCAACCGGCTGTTCCTGGGCCGCTTCCTGAACGAAACCTTGGCTTCTGTACCCGACATCGACCTCGACTTCCCCCGCGAGATCCGCGAGGAACTCATTAGACGCGTCTACCGCCGGTATGGTGACGAGCACACCGGGCTGGTGTGCTCGTTCCCCACGTATCGACTGCGCTCGGCCGTCCGCGAGCTAGGGAAGGCGCTCGACCTTCCTCCGGGTGAGATCGAGCAGGTCGCCAAGCTCGCGAGCTACCGCTCGGCCGGCGCGTTGCGCGAGGAGATGCTGCGGCTACCGGGCTTCACGGACCGCGTGGATGCTCCCTTGTGGCGCGACCTGTGCGATCTGGCCGAGCAGATCGCAGGCCTGCCTCGTCACGTCTCGCAGCACGTGGGCGGCATGGTCATCTCGAGTCGTCCGCTCGTCGAGATCGTCCCGCTGGAGCGGTCGGCCATGCCGGATCGCGTGGTTTGTCAGTGGGACAAGGATTCCTGTGACGACGCGCGCTTCATCAAGATCGACTTCCTCGCCCTCGGCATGCTCTCACTGGTCGAGGAGTGCGTCGAGTTGGTAGCGGAACGGGAGGGCCTGCCGCCCGATCTCAGCCGGATCGACTTCGAGGATGCCGCCGTCTACGACCAGATCTGCGCAGGCGACACGGTCGGGCTGTTCCAAATCGAGAGTCGGGCGCAGATCCAGATGATCCGACGCACACGGCCCCGCAATCTCGAGGACCTCGCCGTGGAGGTCGCGATCGTCCGGCCGGGCCCCATCGTGGGTGGGGCGGTTAATCCCTACGTGCGGCGGCGGGAGGCCCAGCGGCGCGCGCGGGAGGCGGGACGGCCCTACGTCCCTCCGGTCGAGCACCCATTGCTTGCCGAGGCGCTGGGGGAAACGCTCGGCGTGATCATCTACCAGGATCAGGTTCTCCAGGTTTGTCAGTCGTTTGCCGGTTTCACGGCTGGACAGGCTGAGGCCTTGCGCCGTGCCATGAGTCGGCGGCGATCGCGCGAGCTGATCGAGAACTTCTGGGAAGAATTCCTCGAGGGGACCCGTCGGCACGGCGTGCCAGCTTCCGTGGCCCGCACGGTCTTCGAGCAGGTCGTCGCCTTCTCGGAGTTCGGCTTTCCCAAATCCCATGCCGCCGCCTTCGGGCTCCTCGCGTACCAATCCGCCTGGTTGCGGCGGTACTACCCGGTCGAGTACTACACCGCGCTCTTCAACAACCAGCCCATGGGATTCTACTCGCTCGATGCCCTCGGCCGGGATGCGAACCGCCACGGTGTCACGGTCGCGCTCCCCGACGTGAACCGTAGCGACGTGTATTGCACGGTGGAGGACGGCGGTATCCGGATCGGCCTGGGCTTCCTGCGTGATTGGGGGTGGGACATCGCCGAGCAACTCGTGATCGAGCGAGAGCAGCATGGATCCTTCCAGGGCTTGGGAGACCTCGTGCGACGTGCCCCCGCACGGCTGTCGCGCGATGCGATCGAGAACCTCGTGTGGGTGGGCGGGTGCGATACGTTCGGCCTCACCCGTCGCGAGCTCCTGTGGCAGGTCGGGCTGTGGCTTCCTCCCAAGACCGAGCAGCCTGCGCGGTCACGCGTACGGCGACAGCTCGAGTTGCCGCTGGTCCATCCGTACGAGAGCCTGCGGTTCGGCGACGTGGCCGCGCATGAACGGCTCGTGGCCGAGTACGATGTACTGGGATTCTCCGCCAGCGGACATCCGTTCACGCTCCTGCGGCATGAGCTCCCCGCCGGTGTCGTTTGCAGCGATCGTCTCGAGAGACTTGCCCATGGCGCAGAGGTGCAGGTTGCAGGACTCGTTGTCGCTCGGCAGCGGCCGGAGACCGCCCGGGGATACACCTTCGTCTTATTGGAGGATGAGGCAGGCATGATGAACGCGATCGTGCGGCCTGACGTGTACGAGCGCGACCGGATCGCCGTGCGGAGCGAGCCGTTCATCCAGGTCATCGGCACCATCGCCCGGGATGACGGCACCGTCAACATCGTCGCCGAGGAAATCCGGCCGTTGAACCTCGGGCAGACGGACCCTCCCACTGCCGGGACACCCTACCAGGCCGTCGAGCGTCCCTTCTCGTTTCTCAAGGACTTACGGCGTCACGCGCCTAGCTCGAAGAACTGGGCCTGAGCGGACACAGGCTGGAGTTTCCGGTGCTCCCGGAGATGCGCCCGAAGCTCGACCCAGGTCTTGAGCCCCTCCCGCATCGCAATGGCCACCGCCGGTGAACGGACGCCGGTGAGCAGAACGAGATTCGCGGCGACCAGTCCGTCGCGGAGGGAAGCCGCCGTTGCTGCACGACTCGGCCGATCTCGGCCACCACCTTGTCCAGTTGCCTGCTCCACTAGCCCCTCATGCGCCCGGCTGCCATTGCGCTGGGCAGACGCTCGTGCTGAACGGAAACCTGGGTGCGCGCATCGCCCCTCGGCACGCAGCTCACTGCCACGATGCTGCGACCCATCCTTCCACCTGAAACGGCCGCGGCGCGGAGCACGTGCGGTTCGGGTCTCCAGGCCCAGATCATCGAGCAACGTGACTCGCCGAGTCGTATCGCCCGGCGGCGTACACATCAACCAGCGGGACGGAGAGCGTCCTCGACTTGCTGACGGCGAACCCGTCGCGCCTCTCTCCTAGCTGTCGCAATCCCCTGGCCTGTTCGTACGCCACGGTCACGGACTGCGACCACTACGTGAGAGCCGGTGCGAGTCCCGCAGGAATCGCACGATGCCGGCATGGGCGTGGCGCGCCATCCCCGCTTGGTCCATGATGGCGAACCAACGACTCCACGCGTGCCCGGTGACCGCGCGAACGGCGTCGTCGGAGATGCCGGCTGCGCGCCGGCCTACGGCCTTGCGTCCCACGTCACGCGGGGACGGGGAGCTCCTTGGTACGCAGTATCCGCTCGATCGCTTCGCCGATCTTGTTGTTCGGCGTCGAGGCTCCGGCAGTGATCCCGAGGCGGGTGACACCATCGAGCCACCTTCGCTGCTCGATCTCCACATCCCCATCGACAGGCTTGTGCCGGACGGTGGCACCGTCCACGTCGATGCAATGGGAGTCCGCGATGTGATAGGTCGTGACCTGCTTTGCGCAGATTTTGGCGAGGTGGTTGGTGTTGCTCGAGTTGTAACCGCCGATCACGACCATCGCGTCGAGAGGTTCCTCGATGAGCTTCAGAACGGCATCCTGCCGCTCCTGCGTCGCCGAGCAGATGGTACCAAAGCTCCGGAAGTGTTCGGCCAGGTGCTCCGGCCCGTACTGATCCGCCATGGCCTCACCGATCTTCTGCGCGATCTCCAACGACTCGGACGACAGCATCGTCGTCTGGTTGGCGAGGCCCACGCGCACGAGGTCTCGTTCGAAGTCCAGACCCTCAGAGACCTTGTGCCGGAACATCGACTCCAAGACCGGGGTGTCGACCTCGCCCCGGATGAACCCGCACAGCGTGAGAGCCTCATCCATGTCGCGGACGATGAGGTACTTGCCCCCGCCGTACTTCGACACCTGGCTGGCGGTGGCCTTCGTTTCCTCGTGGAAGTGCTTGCCATGCACGATCGCCGTGTACCCGTCACGCGCATAGCTCTCCACCCGCTTCCAGACGTTCAGCACCGAGCCGCACGTCGTGTCGACGACCGGACATCCGATGGACCGTACCGTGTGGAAGTCCTCGGCCGTCATGCCGAACGCCGGAACGATCACCACGTCATCGCTCGTAATGTGCGAGAAGTCGAATCGCCCCTCGGCATTCGGGTGGATGATGCTGATCCCCATGGTCTCGAGCTTCTCGTTGACGTGGGGATTGTGGATGATCTCCCCAACGAGGTAAACCCGCTGATCCGGAAACCGCGTTCGGGTCTCGTAGGCGTACTCCACCGCCCGGTCCACGCCGTAGCAGAACCCGAATTCCTCGGCGAGTCGGATCGTGAGGCCGTCGACCTCGAGCGTGTTGCCGCCGGAGCGGAGGGTATCCACCAGCCGCGAGTGGTAGTCGGCGGCCAGCTCGCCCTCGATTGCCTTTCTGAGTCCGAATCCCTTGCGGAAATAGGTCTGCTCAGTCATGCGACCCGCCTCACGACTCCTCCTCGTTCGTCGAGTCAGCCGGAAACAACGCCTCCTTCATAGCGCGGCACTGCTCGGCAGGCAGCGGTGCGACGACGTTGTCAAAGGCCCCGGCAAACCGCATGCGCTCCTCGGAAGTGATCTCCCGCAGGGTGACGGCGAATCGGCCGCTCACGCGCTCGCCGGAGCTGGTGAGCTCGACCTCTCCCTCGGCGGCTTGATAGGCGAATGCACTCCCGGTGCGGAAGAGCTGGACGCCAATCTGTGCGGCGGGCGGCTCTGGTGCACCGGACTCCGCGAAAGCGATCGGATACGTGACGATCCGATCACCATCGGGAAGCTGGAACAGCAGGAGCGCACCGAAGCCCGGCTGCTCCGCCAGAACCTGCAACACAGCTGGATCCTCGCAGATTGCCGCCCGTGCCTCCCATTCACCCGAGAGATCCTGCTCGCCACCCGCACTCGTCGCGACCAGGAAATTGCGCCGGGCCGAGGGATGCTCGGGCATGGGAATACTCTCAATGGGGAGGACGGAGACGTCGTCCCGCTCAGGCAATTCCTCATCAAGGGGAACGGGCTCCGGCACGTCGGTGTCCTCTGCCGGTTCGCCTTCGCCGCAGGCTGCGAGCAGCCCCAACAGGACCGTCGTTCCGAGGGCAACGACTCGATTCACGTACATCTCCTGATCGATAAACAGCATACCGGCCGCACACGCCCATCGGCACATCCAGGCACCGGGCCCTGCAACCTAGACACTCACCGTGGCGCACGGAAGAGCAGATCGAACCGGAGGGATTCCTCGGGGTGTACGCCCTTGGCGAGGTTGAAGCGAATGAGGCCATTGAGCAGGGAAAGACCGACTCCCGTTCCGATCAGAGGATCGGCAGCAAACGTGTCCCCAATGTCGAAGAACACGACTGGGGAGATGAGCCTGGAGCGCACGATGGCGAGATCAAGCTGCGCCGCCCAGAGCTCACGACCAGTCCGGCTCCCGTAATCGTAACCCCGTACCGTGCTTGGCCCACCGAGCCGGAGAGCCAGCTGTGGCAGGCTGTCCCCGCGCGCCAGAGCGGCTCTCGTCTGAAACGCACCGCCGAGTCCCAGAATCGTAAACGGCACTCGCACGCCAGCCCAGACTCGCACACCTGTGCCAGCACCACCTGCGAGGACCTCGACGCCGGGATCGATCCCTACTACCCCGATCCGGTCGTCTCGCCGCACCGATCCGCGGAAGAAATGCCCATCGGCAATCGGTGGATTCGGCGGAAACGTCCCGTCACCCCAGAGATCGGCAATCGCTGACGATGTCGCCGTCTCGACACTGGCTTGGTACTCATAACCGAGCCGCACCTCCACGTTGCGGAGCAGGCCGTAGTTCCACGTATGAGAGATCCCACCGCCTGATCCCAGATAGTAGTCGGCGTCGTCATGTGCCACGAACAGCGCGTTGACTGAATTGCCCAATCCCGTGCCGCGGGTCCACGGCTCGACTTCCTGAAGGTCGTGGTAGGCAAGCACGTCGAACCGGCCGACCGGACCATCACGGCGCCAGGTCGCAGAACCCATGGGTCGCAGATCCGCGAGGCCGAAGCGTCCCGTCAGAATGAGGGAGCTGAAGGCTGGTCCTGGACGGATTTCGACCCCTCCGCCGAAGGACAGTCCCTGGACCCGATTGAATCGAACGAGATCCGCTGCCTGCTCGAGCGCGAAGCTGATGCGTCGCCTCCCGAGCCATTCTGGCGGAAGCTCCTGCTCGAGACGACTGAGCTCGGCAAACCGCTCGCGCACCGTTCGGGCCTCCTCCGGATCCTCAACCGTCTGGAGACGCGCGTCCCACGCGAACGCCTCGAGGCTGTCCGCGGGCGGTACCTCCATCTCCCACCGCCCTCCACTCCACTCGCCAGCTCGGACATACCCGCGTTCCTCCCGGACCCCACGGTCTTGCGTGGTGGTGTCCGGTTCAAGGCCAAGGCCGTCCACCGATCGCACCCGCACGAGTCGGGCATCTTCTTCGGCCGCAACATCCACTTCCGGTACCGCAAACTCGATCGGGGGATTGCCGTTCACCGTGTAGTCACTGAACGTCGTCACCGCCATCGCCGGGATGGACAGGTTCACGAACCAGGGTACCTCGGCCGTGATCGCCAGCAGTTGCCGATACGGCATCCAGTACGTCCGATCCACGAGGGCGTACTCGACCATGGCCTCTACGGAGAGGAACTTCCTGACGGTCTCGTTCTCCTCGATCGCCTTCGCAGAATCGGCGGCTGTTTCGCCTTCCGGTGTCTCCCACAAGAAATCACCCAGAAACACCATCGCGAAGCGCACGACGTCCGCTGTTTCGGCATCGATCCACATGTCGCCGGCAACCAATGCCGGCCCGAACCGCTTGGGCTCGACTCGCATCTTGTACGCCCGCACCGTTCGGTCTGGCACCACGATCTGAAGTGAGTCGGTGATCGCGTACCGGTAGAACTCCCATGCGCCGTCAGCGAGTGGATGCAATGCGGCATGCTCCGGGACGCCCATCAACCTGATACTGTCTCCCAGCGCACGTGGGATGAACCACGGTCGATCCATCACCATCTGCCGCCGCAGATCGCGCTCCACGTCGTCCTCGACGTCGCCCCCCAGCCCCTGGATGATCCGGATCACCGGTGCGACGGCTCTGGCACCGAGGACCTGCACCCTCAAGTCGTTGGGACGCTGCCACGCGATCTCGGCGACCGACTCGTGTGCCATCAGCGTCGTCTGCCGCGCGAATCGGCTGCGCCCTGCAGATGCCTCCAGTCGTGTGCGCACAGTGGCGCGGTAGTCGCGAACCAGCGCATCCTGGCGAATGTGGCGCACCTGCGCCCGCGCGTACAACTCAGCGGTTGCCGGATCGCGGAATGTCAGGGTATCAGGCTGCTGGACCTCGGGAAGCCCGAGGAGGAAGAGTGCTACGAGGGTTCCGACCATTGGGCGCGCTTGTCGCGGTCGATGCCGTACGTCCGGAGCCGCCGCCACAGGGTCGTGCGGGAAATGCCAAGCACTCGGGCACTCTCGGTGAGCTTCCAGTTGGTGGCCTTGAGCGTCTCGAGAATGGCCTCGCGCTCACGGTCGGCCAGCGTCTGCCGGCCCGACGGCGTCGCCGCGCTGGTGGGGACGAACACTGCTTCGCCCAGTTTCGCCCCCGCAAGCCAGATCGGCGCCAGTCGGCTTCCGAGCCGGGCCAGCTGGGGCAACACCGCTGAGCGATTCCCCCGATCGATGCCGGCCTTCCGCATGGCCAGCCTTGCCGTTCCATTGGCATAGACCATCCGTCCGGCCTCGTCGAAGACCACCACTCCCTCCGCGATCTCCTCGAGCAGCGCCCGCGACAGGGGGCCTAGTGTCAACTCGCCGTGATCGATCATGTGCCCGGTCTCCTGTGTCTGTCCTACGCGAGGGACACACGAGTGGTTTCAATCCGGAACTCCGTTCGCGGCCATTGCGCGAGATCCTCTACTGGCCAGGTGGTCATCGAACCTGGCGCAGGCATGGAGCAGCACATAGCTTGACTATCCAGACAGCAGCGGGGAATGAGGATGGCCAAGAAGCGGACGGACAAGGACGAATCACGCGACCTCATCCTGAACGCAGCCCTCGACGTACTGCGCGAGCATGGATCTTCGAGCGTCACGGTCGCTTCTGTTGCCGACCGCGCCGGGTGTGCCAAAGGCTTGGTGCACTATCACTTCAAGACAAAGCAGAACCTATGGCATGCGGCAATTGAACATTTGACCAGGCATCGCATCGCATCGTGGAGCGATGCGCTTTCCTCGCAGTCCCCTTCCGAGGCCGTGCAGCGCACGTGGGCCCTACTGGTCAGCGAGTCAGAGGATGGGACCGCTTCCGCGTGGTTCTCCATGCTGGACGCAAGTTCGGAGCTTTCGCCCGATCTCATCACCGAAGCAATCGACGCCTTCGCCGCCGCAGTGGCCGACGCTTGCAGACGGATGTTCGAAGGCCTCGACGTACGCACGCGGATAGGACCCGAGGAGATCGGCTGGATGCTGGCAAGTATGATCTCCGGCACCGGGTTCCTGCTCACACGTGGCGGGGATGAACCCAAGCTCGAAAACGCATACGCAGCGGCTTGGCTCGGCGTGCTCTCCCTGATCGAGTAAGGCTGCGCCCAGTTAGCGACGGCGGCGACCCTGCCGGCGACCATCCTCCCGGCGGCGACGGCGCGTTGCCAGCCGGGCGAGGACCGTCTCCAGCTCTTCGAGTGTCGCCGCGCGCGCGACTTCCCGTCGGCCCCGCATCACACTGAACCGGAGCGGCATGGGAAGAGGTGGCAGATGTTCCGCACGCAGCCGGCCGGCCTGTTTCTCCCTGAGCTTGAGCCACGCGACGCCACGTCCCGCCTCCACCCGGTACTCGATTGGCACGCGGTCGCCCAGCAGATGCGCTGAGCCCGGGAGTGCATCGAGCCGGTCGCGCTCACCCGCCGGCACGAAGTCATCCGGCTCCAGGCGGAGCGGCGTTTCGAGGAATTCGGACCAACTCCGCACGCCCTGGAGCTGGGCTACCAGACGCTCGTGCACGACGTGGGGCTGCGCCGTCCCCAGGTTGCCGCCCGACCGCCTCCAGTACTCGGCTATTCGCGTCGCGGCGCGGGCGATACTTGGCCGAGCGGGGTGCCGCGACTTTCCGGTGATAACCGCGTCAGCCATCGCTTCACGAGCGGCCGGCAGCAGGTCGTCAGGGATCGGATCGGCGAGGGGTTGCCGGTCGCGTGCCAGCGTGAACCCGTGGTAGTCCGTGACACGTACCACTACGAGCCCCTCCCCGCGTCGGAACTCTCGGAACTCCACGCGTGGCTCGCCGCGACGCGCATAGCGCTTGATCAGATCGAACGGCACGTTTGTGCCCTCGATGGCGCCACGTGGCACTCCAAAGCGGTCGGCGAAGTATCGGACCGTCCCGGCGATAGCGCCGTGCCGATCGCACACGGAGGAGTCTGATAGCCGCACGCGATCGCCGTCGGCCGTTTCACCATCAACGGTGAGGTCGAATGGCATGATGCGGGCGATGAGGTCCTGGTAGCGTGCAAGGACCTGGCGCCCGGCGACCGGGAGGGTCGCAGGCAGAGGCCGCTCGAGCGTCCGATAGACCGATGCCATGCCGAGCGCTATGTCCTCGATCGCCTTCACGAGCACACCGCGATCCTCACCCCACTCGTCGATCCCGACGTCGAAGACGTGACGCGGGAGTCCATATACCTCGCCCAGGGTACCCCATTGGTTCACAGCCTCGGCGTAGAGATTGTAGGCGGTGAGGGGATCCGAGCCATACACGACGACACCGCTCAGTTCGGGATGCTCACGCGTCATCCGGTGGAGGGAATCGACGCTGGAGGCGACGGCCACGAACGGCACGAGGAGGTCCTCTGCGTGCACCAGCAGCTCACCCCACGGACGATCCACCGGCATCGCCTCCACGTCTCGCCCGTAGCGGGTCAGGCGGCCTTGCTGGACGACACCCCGCGCCGCCAGGCGACGAACGGCAGCCGCATACGCGCGCCGGTCGAGCGGGACCGGCAAATCGAGGTCCCGGAGATCAACACCGAGAGCAGCTGCCGTCAGCGCGACCCGCTCGCTGTCGCCGGCGAGCTGGAAGACCGGTGGCACCGGTGCGAGCGAGTAGAAATCGATGTCCCGGTCGCTCAGGATGTGCACTCGGCCGCTTGACACGCGCCCGTGCACGCGGCCTGCCATCTGGAGGATCTCGTTCGGACCGAGATACTGGCGCTGCAGGACGTTTCGACCACGCTGAACCACATTCGCGTAACACGCGTCGTAGATCACGACGGTATCGAGCCCGCGGATGTTCAGCGCCGACTGACCGGCCTGGGTCATGGTCAGCAAGAAGGGCTTCTCGACAGTGCCCTCGAGGTACGGCCGCAGCACGCGAATCGGCTCACCACCATGATAGAAGGCAGCGCTCAGGCCAGGCCACTGTGCACCGAGCTCCCGCGAGGCCGCTTCGACCTCGGCCCGCGTCGGTAGGAAGACCGCGACGCCGCGCCGCTCTCGCATGATCCGACGGACGAATCGCTCGTCGAGAAACTCCAACGGTGTGTTCCGTCGGACTTCGACTGTGGCCGCGAGCGCCGCATCGAACGCCGTCGTCTCGAGCACCTCGACCGAGCCAAGATACCTCGCGTAGAAACTCGGATCGACGGTGGCCGACAGCCAGATGAAGCGGCAGCCGACGCGCTTCCCGAGCGCGAGGCAGAGCTCCAACTCCGCCGACGTCTGGTGGATCTCGTCGACGACGAGTGTGTCGTGCGGGGCAATGAGATCGTCCTGAAACCAGCGCCGGGCGATACCGGTGGTCACAATCACGACGTTCCAGCTGTGGGTCTCGGGCGTCGCCTCCCGCTCGCGGTTCACGACGCCGACGCGGAGCCCGGTGTCGAGGATGGACTCCGCGATCGGACGGATGGCGAGTGTCTTACCCGTTCCGGTACCGGCGACGATGCCGAAGCCGGCCCCGGCCGCAGCGAGTCGTCGGATCTCATCCCCGTGACGCCGCTCCAGCAGCGTCTCGATGTGGAGCCCACACGCCAACTCTATCGTTTCGCACGCCGCGCGGGTCGGGGCAATGACGATGACGCGCCCTGTTGGGGGCTCGGCCCTGCGAAACGCATCGCGATCCGGCGGCAGATAATGGTCGCGGATGCGCGAGCGGATGCTCATCGCCGGCCTACAGCCAAGACCTACGCTCCTCTCCGCTCACGCACGAGCTGTAGAACCTCGCCGGGCTGGGGGTGACGGCCGATCGCTCTCTTCGAGTAGACCAGATCACCGTCGACGGTCACTTCGAAAACCCCGCCTGAGGATTCGACGAGGCGAACCGAGGCGTCAGAGAACTCCTCACGTATCTCGGCCTCCAAACTGGAGGCCCGCGGCAGGTAGCCTCAGACGCCGCAGTACTGGATGGTAACGTCCATTGTCGTTCCTCCTGCATCCGGTTGTCGAGGATTCAAAACTAACCGCTCGCCGACGGTCCACGGAAAACGTGATCCGCGTCGCCCCCGCAGCGACTGGGACCGGCTAGATTGGGGGACATGTACGCGGCCATCCGTCATCTACGCGTCCTCCTCATGGCGCTCGCCATCGGCGCGGGAACAGCCTTCCAGGCTGTCAGCCAGACTGCGGCCGGCGGTCAAGTCGAGTTGGGTGCGTTCGGAACGTACACGACATTCGACCGTGAGGGCATCGGCCTCTCCTCCGATGCCGGAGCAGGGGGGCGGCTCGGCTTCTACTTCAGCCGGATGTTCGCGCTCGAAGCGCGTGGTGACTACACGCGGTCGACAACCCGGACTGACGAGGCCCAGGTCGACCTGTCGCGCATGAGCGGGACACTCTACGCCATTGCACCGAACACCCCTGCGGGACGGTTCTACCTCGGCGCCGGGTACACGCGGTCCGAGTACCGCGGCGGTCTCGACGCGGCCGATGATGGCGCGCACGTGATCGTGGGTGATCTCGTCCCGCTCTGGGGTCGAACGGCGCTGCGCATCGAAGGCCGTCTGGACATCATTCCCTCGCCCAGCGTTGCCGAAGCGGCGGGTACCGCACTCAACTTCGGGGCAGGTATCGGTCTCTCGATCTTCGCTTTTGGGGGACCACCGCGAGACTCGGACCACGACGGAATCCCTGACAAGGCTGACGGATGCCCTGGCACGCCGGACCGCGTCCTGGTGGACGCGCGCGGCTGCCCACTCGACGGCGACCGAGACGGCGTCTTCGACGGACTCGACCGCTGTCCCGACACCCGCACGGGCGTGATCGTCACTACGTCAGGGTGTCCGCTCGACAGCGACGAGGACGCCGTGCCCGACGGCATCGACGTCTGCCCCAACTCACCGCAGGGTGCCGTCGTTGACGTGAACGGATGCCCGGTGGATACGGACGGTGACGGCGTGTTCGACGGACTCGACCAGTGTCCCGGCACTCCGGTCGGTGCGCTCGTGGACGCACTGGGCTGCGCCGTCGACTCCGATGGGGATGGTGTGCCCGACGGCCTGGACCAATGTCCCGATACACGGACCGGCTTGCCGGTGAGCGCCGACGGCTGTCCGCTCGATTCGGACGGCGACGGAGTGCCGGATGGGGTCGATCGCTGTCCCAACTCCCCAGCTGGCCAGGACGTCGACGAGCTCGGCTGCCCGTTGCTGTTCGCGCAGCCGCGCGCACCGCTCGTTCTCCGAGGGGTGACCTTTGCCACTGGTCGATCGGTACTCACCACCGAGTCCTATGCCATCCTCGACGAGGTGGCCGAGGCGCTGCTGGCGCGGCCCGAGGTGCGGGTGGAGATTGCCGGCCATACCGACATCACCGGCTCGCGCACCACGAACATGCGCCTGTCGATGGAGCGTGCCCAGGCGGTGATGGCGTACTTGGCACAGCGTGGAGTAGCGCCCTCGAGGATGGAAGCGCGCGGCTACGGACCTGATCGCCCGATCGCCACCAATGCGACCGCGGCCGGTCGGGCCCAGAACCGTAGAGTCGAGCTCCGCAGGATCGATGCGCAGTCCTAGTCACGTTTCGGAATCGGCGCCGTCCGCACCGCACGCCAGGGCGTCGATCGGTCGGCGCGCCGGAAGCTCGGTCCCCCGGCGAGAGTCCGAGGGACGTACCGCCAGGGCGCATACAGGCTACCGACGCCTGATTGGCCGGACGGTGGCCACAGCGCTGCTACAGTGCACCGTCCTCGCAGGATCGCCCGTTCACGCGCAGGAGTCCGAGACGCCGGGGTGGCTCCGACCGCCCCATCATGCAAGCGCGGTCCCTGACTACGTCATCGACGTGCTCACGCCGCCCCTGCAGCCGATCGTCCAGCCGCCCTCCCCT
>JBDHDN010000029.1:0-15911 GCA_039591485.1 Gemmatimonadota bacterium | reverse complement strand
GCACCCCTTGCGCACGTCCGCCACCCCCGCGAAACCCACCCTCCCGCGCCGGTGACGCCGATCCCCCGGCAGATTGCAGCTCAACGTCTTGCCGCGCCGGTGGCGGTCATCCTACCTTGGGCATCTTGAGGGAGAACTGCTCGTGACCGTGACCGTAACCGTATGGGGCGCCCGGGGCTCGATCCCCTCGCCTGGACCGACGACTGCCCGCTATGGGGGGAACACGTCTTGCATCCTCCTGGAGCGGGACGGTGCGGCTGAAGGCGTCGTGGTACTCGATGCCGGGAGTGGCATCCGGGCGCTCGGGAGTCACCTGGCGCGGCGGGTCGGCAGCGTCCATGTCGACCTGCTGCTGACCCACACACACTGGGACCACATCCAGGGCCTGCCGTTCTTCGTCCCGATGTTCCGTCCGGGCGATGCGGTGCGTGTCTGGGGTGCGAGGCAGGGTGACGTCGAATTGGAGACGATCCTGCGGCAGCAGATGGACCCGGTGGTGTTTCCGGTGCCGCTCGACGACACGGATGCCGAGCTGTCCGTGACCCACGTCGGCCCGGGTCGGTTCGACATCCCGGGGTTCACGGTCGAGGCAATTCGCCTCCGGCACCCGGGCACGACGCTGGGCTACCGGCTCACGGCAGCGGATGGGGGCGCGAGACTGGCCTACATCACCGACAACGAGCTGGGCCCCGGTGGAGCCTACGACGTCGGACGGGACTGGCGTCGCGACCTGACCGGCCTGCTGGACGGGGTGGACTTGTTGGTGCACGACGCGACGTATGCGTCGGAGGAGCTTGGGTGGCATCTCGGCTGGGGGCACTCGTCGTGGGAGGAAGCGGTGGACCTGGCGGTCGAGGCCAACGTCGGCCGGCTGATGCTGTTCCACCACCGTCCCGAGCGCACGGACGGGGAGATCGACGCGATCGTCGCCCGCGCCCAGGATCGCGCGAACGGTAGCGCGTACGCCGTCGAGGTCGTGGCGGCCCGAGAAGGAATGCAACTGAGCCTCTGATCACGGAGGAGACAATGCGAAGGCACTCGGCACTTGCCATGATGGCCGTGCTCGCGCTCGCCGGGGCCGCGTCCGCCCAGGACTCGCGGCCCGGTATCGCCGTAGCGGTATGGGCGAACGGCGGCTCGTACGGGCAGGACGCAGAAGATTTCGCGGCGCTCGGTGTCGGACTGCAGCAGATGCTGATGAACGAGTTCGCGGAGAACGGCGCGCTGCGCATGGTGGATCGCTCGCAACTCAAGACGCTGATGGACGAGCAGGACCTCGGCGCGTCCGGCCGGATGGATGAGTCCACCGCGGCCCGCATCGGCAAGATCGTGGGTGCGAGGTACTTCATCATGGGCTCGTTCATCGACTGGTACGGCGACATGCAGCTCGTGGCCCGCATCATCAACACGGAAACCTCCGAGCTGGTCACCGTCTCGCGGGCACGGGGGGAACGCGAGGAGTTGTTCTCCCTGGTGGTCGAGCTGGCACAGGGCATCACGAACGACCTGAGCCTGCCGGCGCTACCCCGACAGGTACGGCAGGAGCGCCAGGAGCGTGCGGAGCGCATTCCGCACGAGGCCGTGCGGCTATACGCGAAGGCACTGCTGTACGCCGACCGGGGCGACAACGACCGAGCCATCGAACTGTTCAGTCGGATCACACAGGACTTTCCGCAGTATACCGAGGCCGGCGAGGCGCTCGAGCAGCTTCGCTCGGGCACATGATCTGAGCGTATGGGCGGTCCGCTCGTGACGGACACAGCCACAGGGGCGCGCCGGGCTTCCCACCAGGGAGCTGCGGCGCGCGCCGCTTGCGCCCTCCCTGACGACGCCACCGGCACGAAGCGCTTCCGGCGGCACTGCCCGTGAGATTCCTGCTCCTCCACTCCGCCAGCAGCCCACCGGCCGAGCTGATCCGGCCCCTGGACGAGGACGGCGTGCGCGCCACGCGGGTCGACACCCCTGAGGAACTCCTGCCGGGAGCCGTGCCCACGGCTTTTCTGCTCGACCCAGCATCCCGTGCCACGTTTCCAGCCGACAGGATAGGCGCCTTCACGGCACAGGGCGGCGCGGTCGTCGTACTCGGCGATTCCTCGGACCGCGACGGCCCCCCAGGCCTCCCGGACGACGTCGTCACCGCCTTCGTCCCGCACGGTGCCGGAGCGCGGCAGCTCCTCCTCGCCTTGCGCAGCGCGTATCGTGAAGCCGCCGCACGACGGGACGCACTGACCGCCCGGCGCGAGGCCGAATCGCGGACTCGTGAACTCAAAGAGTTGACCGAGATCGGCATGGCGCTCGCGACGGAGCGAAACTACGACACGCTCCTCGAGCAGATCCTGAGCCAGGCCCTGCAGATCACGGGATCGGACGCGGGGAGCCTGTACATCGTCGAACAGCCCGAGAAGGGGCCGCCACGCCTGCGCTTCAAGCTGGCTCAGAACCAGTCCCGCCCGGACATTCCGTTCGCCGAATCGACGATGACACTCGACGTGTCGAGCATCGCCGGCAACGCCGCCACCACGGGAGAGCCGTTGAACATCCCGGACGTCTACCGGCTCGAACCAACCCGGCCCTACACGTTCAACCGGTGGTTCGACGAGACGTACGGCTACCGGTCGAAGTCCATGCTGACGATCCCGATGAAGGACCACAAGGGGGACGTCATCGGCGTGCTGCAGCTCATCAACCGGAAGCGGCATCCGGCGGCGACCCTCACGCGGCCCGAGGATTTCGACCGCGAGGTGCTCACGTACTCGGCGCATCTCGTCGACCTCGTGTCGGCGCTCGCCGGCCAGGCGGCCGTGTCGATCGAGAACAGCCAGTTGTACGAGGACATCGAGCGGTTGTTCGAGGGTTTCGTGCGAGCGGCGGTGAGCGCCATCGAGCAGCGGGACCCCCCCACGCGTGGGCATTCCCGTCGCGTCGCGAACATGACCGTCGCACTTGCGCGCGTCGTGGACGGGCTCGACCGCGGGCGGTACGGGAGTATCCGGTTCACGGCGGTGGAGATCCGCGAGATCCGCTACGCGGCGCTCCTGCACGATTTCGGAAAGGTCGGCGTTCGTGAGCACGTCCTAGTGAAAGCGAAGAAACTGTACCCGCACGATCTCGCCCTCATCCGGCAGCGCTATGCCTTCATCCGTCGGACGGCCGAGAGCGAGCACTATCGGCGTCGCATGCACTACCTCGAGGAACACGGTGCTGCCGGCTACGGCGAGTTCTGTCGGCAGTTGGACGCCAAGCACCGTGTCGAACTGGCGGAACTCGATCATTTCCTGCACCTGGTGCAGCAGTCGAACGAGCCGACCGTGCTACCCGAGGGGAGCTTCGAGGAGCTCATGCACTGGGCGAACACGTTCTACAGCGACATCGAGGGCAAGAGGCAGCCCTTCCTCACGGATGACGAGGTCAGGTTTCTCAGCATTCGAAAGGGCAGTCTCGACGAGAGCGAGCGGAGCGAGATTGAGAGCCACGTGAATGAGACGTACCGGTTCTTGCTGCAAATCCCGTGGACACCGGAGCTGCAGTCGATCCCCCGCATCGCGTACGGCCACCACGAGAAGCTCGACGGTTCGGGCTACCCACGGCATGTGGGAGCACCGGACATCCCCATCCAGACGCGGATGATGACCATCGTGGACATTTATGACGCGCTGACAGCCTCCGATCGACCCTATAAGCGCGCCGTCTCGGAGGAGCGCGCACTCGACATCTTGGCGGACGAAACGCGGGGAGGCATGCTGGATGAGGACCTGTTCCGGCTGTTCCGCGACGCACATGTCTTCGAGAGGGCGTCGGACGCCGATGAGCTCGACTCCTGAGTCAGGTAGCGGCCGCGCCCCACCCCCCACCCCCCGGCGTCTCGATCCAAAGCTCGTCACCCCGCTCGAGCCGGACGACGGCGCGCCCGCCAATCTCGCGTGCATTGACACGGTTGCGACCGGGTAGGCCGTCGCCGCCCCCCATGGCCCCTGCCGGCGCAACCTCGCGCCGCTCACTGATGAGCGATACATCCACCGGCTCCAGCGCCTCGAACGCACGCACCACACCCTCGCCACCAGCGTAGGTCCCCGCCCCTCCGCTCCTCTCGCGCAGCCCGTACGCGACGATGCGCAGCGGATGCTCGAGCTCGAAGACCTCGATCGGTGTGTTCCGGGTGTTCGACATGCCGACGTGCACGCCCGACGGCCCCGGCCCACGCCGCGATGCCCCCTGACCGCCACCCACCGTCTCGTAGTATGTCCAGCCCGCTCCACCCAGCACGACGTTGTTCATGGTCCCCTGTCCCTGGGCCGGTACGTCCGCGGCGTCGGAAAGCGCCTTGAAGAGCACGTCGACGATTCGCTGCGACGTCTCGACATTCCCGGCGGCGACGGCACACGGCCAGGGAGCGTTCACGATCGAGCCTTCCGGGGCGTGCAGGATCAGCGCCCGGTGCATGCCCGCGTTGGTCGGCACGTCCTCACCCACCAGGCAGCGCAGTACGAAGAGCGCGGCGGACCGGGTGACCGCCAGCGGGCAGTTCACGTTGCCGGCCGCCCAGGCCGCGGTGCCGCGGAAGTCAACCGCCAGCGTGCCCTCCTTCACCTCAACTGCGACACGCAGCACCTGCGGTTGTCTCCCCACACCGTCGCTCTCCAGGACGTCCGTCGCCTCGTACCGCCCCGGACGGACCCGCGCCGCGAGGGCGGCTCGGGTACGCCGCTCGGCATACGCGAGCAGGTCGCCAGACGCCGCGGCGAGCACGCCGGCACCTCGCCGGGCGGCCAACTCACGATACCGCTCGGCCCCGATCTCACATGCGGCCAGCTGCGCGGCGAGATCGCCCCGACGCATGTCGGGCGTACGCACGTTCGCGAGAAGCAAGCGCAGCAGATCCGCCTCGACCTCGCCGCGCCGCGCCCACCGAACCGGCGGGACCACGATCCCCTCCTCGAACACCTCGCGCGAGTGAGGCGGCATGCTCCCGGGCCGCGAGCCACCGACGTCGGAATGATGCGCTCGCACCACCGCATAGGCCGCTGTAGCCTCATCCAGCGCGATCGCGTGCACCATGGTGAGATCGGGAAGGTGCGTACCGCCGGTGAACGGATCGTTGAGGAGGAACGTGTCACCGGGATCGGGGGCGAGCGCGCGCACCGCGGCGACCGCCTCCGGCATGGCGCCGAGGTGTACCGGAATGTGCGCAGCCTGCGCCACCATCCGGCCATCGGCGTCGAACAACGCGGCTGACGAGTCACGCCGCTCGCGCACGTTCGGTGAGAGGGCACTCGCCACCAGCACGGCACCCATCTCCTCGGCGATTCCCGCGAAGGCGTGCGCCATCACCTCGAGCCCGATCGCGTCGAGGCTCACGTCCGCTCCACCAGGAGCGCAGCACTGGGCTGCACCGTCGCCATCCAGCCGGCCTCGAGCCGGATGGTGCAGTCCGGCGCGTCAATCATGCACGGCCCGCGGAGCACGTCGTCGGCACGCAGGTCCGGCAGACTCGGCCGCGGCCTTGACGCGGGGCCGCTGCGCTCGGTGGCTGCGAGGCTCAGGGACCGCCCGGGCCGCTCCGCGACCAGCCGCACGTTGACGACTTCGACGGCGCGCCGCAGGTCCGCGTGTCCGAAGCGCTGCCGGTGGCGTTCGTGGAACCGGCGCGCGATGTCATCTCCGTCACCCTGCGCGTCCACGGTCAGCTCGTAGCCCTGACCGGGGTAGCGGCAGTCGGCAAGGCGTCGCAGCGTCGCACCGGGGAGGGCGTTGGCTGCATCCTGCTCCATGTCGCGGTACGCGTGCGCGAGATGCGCGGCCGGCAGCTCCGCGGCCGGCCGGTGCAGCGAGGCGGCGAGCTCGATGCGCGCTGGCGCCGCGGCGAGCCCAACCGCGGAGAGCACGCCGGCGTTCGGCGGCACGATCGCTCGACGCATCCCGAGCTGCTCGGCGAGGCGGCACGTGAACAGCGGCCCCGCGCCCCCGAACGGCACGAGCACCAGCTGCCGCGGGTCGATGCCCCGCTCGACGCTGACGCGGCGGAGCGCCCGCACCATGGTCGCCGTCGCCACTTCGACGATCCCTTCCGCGCAGCGCCCAGGAGAAAGCGCGAGCGTGCGTGCGAGGCGGCCGATCGCGTCCGCTGCACGCTGCCGGTCGAGGTGCAGCTCGTCGGCGAGCGGCCGAGCGGGATCGAGCCAGCCGAGCATGAGCGCAGCGTCCGTCACGGTGGGCTCGGTACCCCCCAACCCGTAGCATGCGGGGCCCGGTGACGCCCCAGCGCTCCGCGGTCCCACACGGAGCGCACCGCCCCTGTCCGCCCAAGCCACGCTACCGCCTCCGGCCCCTACCGTCTCGATCAACACGTGGGGCAGCGCCAGCGGGATGCCACCGACCGCCCCGTCGGTCTGCAAGAGCGGCTGTCCATCCAGCACGACGCTCGCATCGGCACTCGTGCCCCCCATGTCGAGCGTGAGCAAATCGTGCTCACCGAGCGTCGCTCCAACGAGCCGTGCTCCCTCGACGCCGCCAGCCGGTCCCGAGAGCGCGAGTGACGCTGCGCGCTCGACGGCATGCTCCACGCTCAGCGTACCCCCACTCGAGGCCATGATCCTGAGATCGGCTATTCCGTGGGTCGCCGCCTCTCGGCCCATCCGCTCCAGATAGCCGCTGACGAGGGGACGGAGATACGCCTCCGCGGTGACCGTGCTCGTGCGCTCGTACTCGCGGAACACCGGAAGGACCTCATGGCTCGCAGCCACCGGCACGTCCGGAAACGCCTGACGCAGGGCGGACGTGAGGCGCGCCTCATGCCCGGAATCGCGGAAGCTGAACAGCAAGCTCACTGCCACGGCGCCGGGCTGGCGGCGAGCGACCTCATCAACCACACGTTCGGTCTCCGCTCGCGTCAGCGGTACGACGGTTCCCGTCGCCCCAATCCGCTCCCGCACACCGATCACGTCGGGCCGCTCCACCAGGGGCGGCGGATGTTGCCGGGCCAGGTCGTACAGGTCGGCCCGATCCTGCCTTCTGAGCCACAGCACGTCCTCGAACCCCGCGGTGGTCAGGAGCACGGTGCGCCCACCGCTCCGCTCGAGCAGGGCATTGGTGGCGACGGTCGTGCCGTGCGTCATGGACGCCGAGGGCGCATCAGCAGCCACGTGCACATGGCGCCACGCGTCGGGAGCGAGCTCGTTCCGGGACGAGCGCACCTTGCCGACGGCGATCCGCCCATCGTCGTCCACGCCGACGACGTCGGTGAAGGTGCCACCGATGTCCACCCCCCATACGGTCACGATCGCCTCAACTTTGCGAAGCCTACGAGCAGCACACTGAACCCGACCGCCGACGTGCCAACCCAGTCGCCGGTGCGAGAGTACAACGGCATATCAGACACGGCGACCACCTGCCCGTGAACGAACGCCGTCTCAAACGGCTCGGTCCACGCCTGACGTCGTCCCAGCGGATCGACGAAGCCGGACACGCCGCTGTTCGCAGCGCGTGCGACGCTCATCCGGTTCTCGATTGCGCGCATCACGAGGTGCGCCACATGCTGGTGCGGCGCCGAGGTGCGCCCAAACCAGGCGTCGTTCGTGATGTTCACGATGAAGTCCGCGCCCTGACGGCGATAGGCTCGTGCCAGGTCTTCGAAGATCGCCTCGTAGCAAATGAGGACACCGAACCGCGCACCGTTGATGTCGTACAGCGGCGCGTCCTCCCCCGCACTGAAGCCGCGGTGATCGAACGCTCCGAGCACGCCCCGTGGCACGAACGGCACCCGCTCCGTGATCGGCACGAGCCGCCGCTTGCGGTAGACGGGGTGTGCGTCATGCCGCCCCAGCGAGTCGACCAGGAACGCTGCGTTGAAGTAGGCGCTGGAGGCACCACCGCCGTCGAGACTCCCCACCAGCTGCGGCGTGCGGGTCGAGCGTGCCAGCCGCGCGATCGACTCCCGCCATTCCCGGTGGCGACGCAGGTACCCGGGCACAGCCGTCTCCGGCCACACGACCAGGTCGGACCCGGCTTCGCTCATGGCACGCGCCGCGAGATTGCGCGTACGCACGACGATACGATCCTGCATGGCGGCATCCCGTTTGTCGTCCCAGGTCGCATTGGGCTGCAGCACCGCAACTGCAGCGACAGGTTCGAGCGCGAGCGCATGCTCTCGCACCGTCCCGTACGACCACGCCAGGAGCACCCCGAGCACGACCGGCCCGACGTAGCGAGCCACGGCCATCCGGTCCCGGCGCCGCCACCAGGCCATGGCGAGCGCTACGTTTGCGGCGGCGAGAATCAGGGTGATACCGCGCGCCCCGATGACGTCCGCGATCTGCACGATCGTCGGGAAGCCCGTCAGCGACGTCCCGAGCCCAAGCCACGGAAAGCGCAGGTCACCAGCATGCGCCATCGCCCACTCGGCAGCGGTCCACAGCACCGGGAACGCCACCACCAGGCTCTGCCCGGAGCGCTGGGCAAGCCATCCCGACACCCCAAAGACAAGGGTCGTGAAAAGCGACATCAGCACGACCATGGCCACCCAGCCGAGGATGGCGAATGCGGTCAGGCGCCACAGGGTTCCGATCGCCCAGTACAGGAGCAGCCCGTTGCCCACCACGCCGAACCACCAGCCTTGCACCAGATGGCGTCGCAGCGGTCGGCCGTCGCGCTGACCCGCGAGCAGGAGCCACACGGCCGGCACGAGGCACAGAAACGACGGCACGAGCAAATGGAATGGCGGGTACGCCAGGGTCAACAGCAGCGCACCCGCCAGGATCAGCGGCCAGTCACCGCGCGGCAGCGCGAGGGACCTCACAACGCGATCTCGCGGCCCTCCGCGGCCGATAGTTGGATGGCCTCCATCGTACGCTGCAGCTGCAGCTGCTCGTCCAGCAGCGGAGCCGGCTCGGCACCTCGCACGACACGGAGAAAGTGATCCCACTCGGCGCGGTAGGACGAGCTGAACGGATCACCCACCTGCTCAAGTGGCGGCGTCACATCCACGGCGGCCCCGTGGAGTTCCTTGAACACCGAGAGTGGCGCAATGGACGCGGACCCCGCGGTACCCACGACTTCGAGCGTGAAGCGCTCCTGGTCTCCCATGTGGCGCCACGACACGTCGATGAACACCGAGTGCCCCTCCGGACACTGCATGAATGCGGCGCCCAGATCCTCCACCGCCCCCTGCTCATGCGTGCCGCCGAAGATCGCAGAGACCCGTCGGGCCGAGGGACATTGCGCAAGCCAGAGAGCGAGATCCACCAGGGGCAATCCGAGATCGAGCATCGCTCCACCCCCCGACTCCGCACTGCGCACCCGCCAGCCCGCGGGGGCACCCGCCGGACGGAAGATGTGCCAATACGCCCGCACGCTCCGGAGCTCGCCGAGCTCACCGCCGAGGAGGAAGGTGCGGACAGCCTGCACGTCCTCACGGAAGCGGTGGTTCATGCCGACCATGACCGGCAAGTCGGCGCGATCGACCTGCCTCATGACGCGCTCCACACCCGCCGGACTCAGCGCGAGCGGCCGCTCGCAGAGCACCGGCACCCCTGCCCGGATTGCGCTGATCGCGTGCACTTCGTGGAGGTGGTTCGGCGTGCAGATGACGACCGCGTCGGGCCGGCAGTACCGCAAGAGATCCTCGATGTCGTCATAGACGTCGCCGACCCGGAACCGTCCCGCGAGCGCCTGCGCCTTCGCAACGTCCGTGTCGCACAGGCCGACGATCTCGACGTCCTCACGTCGCTTCAGTACCGGCAGATGCGCCACCTGGGCGATGGCGCCGGCCCCGATCACCCCCACGCGTACCGTGTTACTCACGCCGTGCCCTCCTCTCACGGAAAGCGGATCATCAGACCACCGCGCGCTGATGCGGACTGAAGCTCGCTGGTCAGCACACCGCGCACCTCGGCGAGGATCGCGACGCGTGCCGTCACCGCCACGTCCACACCGATCGAACCGTCGACACCCGCAGCGACCGTGTCCAGCGCATCCTCCACGAACGTCTCGTCGATGACGTCACCGTCGCCGTCGCGGATGTGCGCGCTGAAGCCGATCCCGGCGTACGGTTGCACTCGCCCCAGCGCAGGAAGGAGATACTGCATCGCCAGGTACAGCTCGAGATTCGATTGCGTGATGGCACCCACCGAGATCGAGTCACAGACACAGTCCACCAGCACGTCTTCCAGGCGCTGCTCGAACTGGGCGATGCGCTCCTCCTTGAAATCGCCCTTGAAGTACGACCCACCGATCACCACCCGCATCCGTGGCGCGATCACGCCCAAGTCGACCCGGACACCGCCGATCGGCGCAGTGGTGATGCTGTTCGACAGGATGCCGCCGAACTCGAATGCGATGCCTGAAAGACGGAGCCCTTCATAGCTGAACTGCTCGAGGAATTCCTGCGCTCTGACTGGTACGGCGGCGAGCAGCAGCAGGACGGCGAGTCTAATACCAGCGCGCAACGCGTGCCCCCGGGAAATAGGTCTCGAGGATCTTCCGTGCATCCTGACCGGCCCTGGCCCGGCCCACGGCACCCCACTGACACATGCCGACGCCGTGCCCCCAACCGTGCCCCCGCACGACCAGCGCAGCGACGACACCGTCACGACGAGTTGTCTCCAAATCGACGGCCGTGCTTCCCAGCACGCGACCCTCGGGTGTCTGGAACACGTGACGCACATCGGGTCCGGAAACCGGGATGTCGCCCGCGCCGACCGTCAGCCGCAGTTCGGCCACGCGGTTCGAGGGGCCTCGTCGCCGGATCCGCACGTCGCGGACGGCGTCGACCATCGCCGGATCGATGCCGAGCGACGCAGGCACGGTGTTGCGTAATATACGGAGCAGCGCCGGCCCGTCCCACTCGACGGTCCAACTGAATCGCGGGGAGCGGGCACAGTACCAGCCATCGCGATGCCGATCCGACACCGGCCTGAGGTAGCTATTCGACCGCACGGTGCGGAATGCTTCCTCAGGTGCCGCAGTCGAGCCGCCGCACGTCGAGTGGTAGAACGGCGCGATCAGCTCGCCGTCATACGTCAGCACGCGCCCCCCCGTCGTCCGGACCGCCGCCAGACCGGCCTCGGTTTCCGACTCGGCGCCAAGGTATGCCTGGTCCGCCACGCTGGCCCGGAGGTCGAACCCCCGAGCCGCATACTTCCCGAGGTTGCGGAGCGCGTATGTCCGGGACACGATAGCCTGCGCCTCGAGCGCAGCCTCTTCGTCAGGTGCGCGACGGCCCATTTCGGCATTCACCACTCCGCCCAGGTACGCTTCCAGCGGCAGCACGTTTACGACCACGAGTCCCGAACCCGAACTGAACACTTCCACGATCCCACGGTATGGTCGGCCCTGCACGCGGACGTGCCGTCCTGGTTCGAGAGACACGAAGGTCAGGCGCTCGTAGCGACCGCTGGCAGATCCGCCGCTCACTTCGATCCCGTACCCATCCTGCCGCACGGTGAGCGGCTCGCCGCGACCGACGCGCACGACTACGTGCTCGCGTTCCGACCCTGCGATGGGGCCGTCACCTGCGATCTGGAGGTCGGTGACGTCGACGTGGAGCCCGATGCGCACATCGGGCTCCGCGCCGACGGGCTGCGGCGCCGGCTGCGGGCGGCACGAAACGGACAGAAGGGCAACGCTACCCAGCAGCACGCCCCGACCGAGGATCGCAGGTGACCGCACCGTCACGGAAGGGCGTCGGCCGTGAAGTCGTAGTCGAGATTGTCCACGAGTCGCGCGCGGAGCAGCGTGCCCGGCGTCGCCCAGCCTCCGCGCCGGACATAGGTGACGCCATCGACGTCATCGGCTTGCCACACGGCACGCCCGACGTGCGTCACGCCGTCCTCGTCGGGCTCGGCCAGACGGTCGACGAGCACCTCGACGTCTCGATCGAGGTAGCGTCCGAGCCGGTCGTGCGAGATAGCACGTTGCAGCTCCAACAGCTCATCCTGGCGCGCCCGCTTGACGTCCTCCGGCACGTCATCGGGCAGTGCCGTCGCGCGCGTTCCCTCCTGCTCCGAGTACGTGAACACGCCGAGCCGCTCGAACTGCAACTCGGTCGCGAAATCGCACAGGACCTGGAAGTCCTCGTCCGTCTCCCCAGGGAAGCCCACGATGGTCGTCGTCCGGATAGCGATGTCCGGCACCGCGTCCCGCAGGCGTCCCACGGTTGTCCGGATCGTCTCACGCCGCTCCGGCCGCCGCATCCGCTCGAGCACGGCGTCGGCGGCGTGCTGGATCGGGATATCGATGTATGGCACGAGGCGCGGCTCGGATGCCAAGAGCCGGACGAGCCGGTCGCCGAGCCCCGCGGAGTACACGTACAGCAGGCGGAACCACGGCACCGACGTCTCACGCAGCAGCGCCTCGAGCAGGTCGGGAAGCCCGGGCCCCGTGCGCGCGAGCTCCCGCCCATAATGCCCGAGGTCCTGCGCGACAAGGTTGATCTCGCGTGCTCCCGCCGCTTCGAGTTGCTGCGCCTCACGCACGAGCCGCTCGAGCGGCTCGGAGCGATGGCGACCCCGCATGAGCGGAATGGCGCAGAAGGCACAGGTGTGGTCACATCCCTCGGAGATCTTGAGATAGCGGACGTGCGGCGTGTCACCGAGATACTGGCGCACACCTGGGTGCCCGGCGACGGGATCCGTGATGAGGCCACGTGCGGCGAGCTCGGGCACGAGGTGATGGAGCTCGTGGAAGCCGAGCAGGAGGTCGACCTCGGGCATGTCGCGGCGGAGATCCTCCTGGTAGCGCTGCACCAGGCACCCCACGGCGACGATTGCCTTGACCTGGCCTTCTCCCTTGAGTGTAGCCGCACCGAGCAACGCTTCGATCGATTCTTCCTTGGCCGCATCGATGAAGCCACACGTGTTCACGAGAATCACGTCGGCCTGTTCGAGGTCCGGCACGACGCGCGCACCGTGACCGACCAGGTCGCCGACGAGCCGCTCGGAATCGACTGTCGCCTTGTCACAGCCGAGGGAGATGACACCGAGTCTCATAGAGGGGAAGGATAGGCGGGAGAGGGGGAGGAGAAAAGGGAATGGGGAATGGCACATCCGGACCCTTTCCCCTTTGTCCGTGGTCGACTCCAGTTCAGTTCACGACAGGAAGCTCTCCAGCGCCCGTGCGCGGCTCACGTGCCTGAGCCGAGCAAGGGCCTTCTCCTTGATCTGACGCACCCGCTCGCGCGTGATGCCCATCATGCTCCCGATCTCCTCGAGCGTCATGGGCTCCTGCCCGTCCAGGCCGAAGTACAGCCGGAGGATTTTCGCCTCGCGGTCCTTGAGCGTGCTCAGTACCTCCTCGACGGAGTCAGTGAGAGCCCGCTCGAAAGTCTCCTGGTCCGGTGAGGCGTTCTGTGTATCCGGCAGGTAATCGATCAGCCTGTTGTCTTCGCCGGGCGTGAGGGGCGCATCGAGGGAGAGATGGCTCTGGGAGATGGATAGGGTCTTGGCGACTTCCTCTTCCGAGATGTCCAACCCGTCGGCGATCTCCTCGACGGTCGGCACTCGCCCCAGCTCCTGCTGCAGTGCAGATGATCGCTTCCCGATACGATGCAAGGTGCCCGCACGCTTGAGCGGCACCCGCACGATGCGTGACTGTT
This sequence comes from Gemmatimonadota bacterium, assembly GCA_039591485.1. GTDB lineage: Bacteria > Gemmatimonadota > Gemmatimonadetes > Gemmatimonadales > GWC2-71-9 > JAOTVV01. The sequence continues at coordinate 2,326 of JBDHDN010000029.1, read as the reverse complement.
CGGCCAGCGCCTGGAGGATCGCCTGGCGGATCCACCAGACGGCGTAGGAGATGAACTTGATGCCCTTGGTCTCGTCGAACTTGTGCGCGGCGCGGATGAGTCCGAGGTTGCCTTCGTTGATGAGGTCGCTGAGGCTGACACCTTGGTTTTGGTACTTCTTTGCGACCGAGACCACGAACCGCAGGTTGCTCCGCACGAGCTTGTCGAGTGATTCCTCGCACCCTCGTTTGATCCGTGTCGCCAGCTCGACCTCCTCCTCCCTGGTGATCAGCGGGTACTGACTGATCTCGCGCAGGTATTGGTCGAGCGATCCTTCGTCGACGGATGTTCGCTTCGCAGGCAATCGCATTACGCCCGGTGCCCTCCGCGTCCGGCGGTCTTCCTGTATTACCGACTCACGGGCAATGCACTGCCACTGAGCCGAGCGATGTCATGATCCAGGACGGCCGCCGAGCAAGGCAACGGAACGCGCGGGCCGAAAGAGGTTCGACGTCGTCACGGATGAAGTTCCGTCGCGGCAGCGTCACGCTGTTACGTTAGTCAGGCCCCGAGAGTGGCGCAACCGTGACCGACCAGCCCCGTCCAGCGGCCCACGGTCTGAGCCTCCGTAGCAGTTCGTGTACGTCGCACTCGTGCTGTACAGTGGCGGCGACGCACGCAGCCCGGGTGCCCGTGGCGAACTCCGCACGCACGACTCGTGCGCCGGGTAGGTCGCTGAGCGCCTGTGCATCGAGCACCGCACCGCCGACACTGAGCAGGATTGCGACCGAATGGCGTGACGTCATGGTCACACCGTACACGTGCTCGGCTGGCACTGCACACCGAAGTGTGCGTGGTATGGTACCGAACGTTGCCAGCGCGTCAGTCCCGTGCGAGGCCGTACTTCTCGATCTTCTTGTAAAGATTGGATCGCGGCATGCTGAGCTTGCGGGCCGTCTCGCTGACATTCCAGCCCGTCTCCTCGAGCTTGGCCTCGAGGAAGGCCCGCTCAGCCTGCTGCTTGAACTCCTCGAACGTGCCGCAGTGAATCAGGTTTCCCACCGACGAGTCCCCGGCGAGACCGGAGATGCGATCGACATCCGCGGCCACGATACTGCTGCCTGGTGAGAGAATGAGTAATCGCTCGACGGCGTTCCGCAGTTCGCGCACGTTACCCGGCCACTCTCGCTTCGCAAGCGCGGCCAGTGCCGCTTCATCGAACGGCTTAGGCTTGACCCCGCTGTCACGCACCAGGTCGCCCACGAACTTCTCGACCAACTGCGGGATGTCCTCGCGCCGACTCCGCAACGGCGGCACGGCGATCGGGACGACATTCAAGCGATAGTACAGGTCCTCGCGGAACCGCCCTCCCCCGATCTCCTCGGCGAGGTTCTTGTTGGTGGCGGCGATCACCCGCACAGTGACCGAAATGGCTTTCGTGGCCCCGATCCGGGTGACCACGCCTTCCTCCAGCGCTCGCAGCACCTTGGCCTGCGCAGCAGCACTCATGTCACCGACCTCGTCGAGAAACAGGGTGCCGCCATCGGCCTGCTCGAACTTGCCGGGACGGTCGGCGAAGGCCCCGGTGAAGGAGCCCTTCATATGCCCGAAGAGCTCGCTCTCGATCAACTCTCCGGGGATCGCCGCACAATTCACCTCGACGAAGGGTTGATCGGCCCGTGGGGAGTAGCGATGGATCGCCCGGGCGACGAGCTCCTTGCCGCTTCCGTTCTCTCCGGTGATGAGCACGCGCGCGCCCGTGGGCGCCACCCGCTCGATCACGGAGCGCAGCTCGCGCATCGGCGCGCTGTCGCCCACGAGTGCGTAGCGATCGCTCACCGTCGCACGCAGCCGCAGATTCTCCGACTCGAGTTCCACCCGCTCCAATGCGTGCCTGAGGGTCAGCAGGATCCGGTCGGTGTCGAGTGGTTTCTCGAGGAAGTCGTATGCGCCCAGTTGGGTAGCCTCGACCGCCGTCTGGATCGTGCCGTGCCCGGAAATCATCACCACCTGAGCCTGCGCATCTGTCTCCCGCAGCTTCGCAAGGGTCTCGAGCCCGTCCATCCCCGCCATCTTGACGTCGAGGAACACGAGATGCGGATGAAACTCCGGATAGACGACGAGGGCGCGGTCGCCGGACTCCGCCGTCTCGACCTCGATGCCCTCGAATTCGAGAATCTGGCGCATCGCATCACGCACGCCTTTTTCGTCGTCGACCACCAATACGCGTCGCGCCATCACTCCACTCGTCGGTAGAGGGTTACGCCATCGGGCCGCACCCGCACCTCACTCACCGGCTCCGGCACCGCGATGGGGAAGGCTCCGTCGGTCCGACCGGTGAGCCGGT
>JBDHDN010000028.1:0-17573 GCA_039591485.1 Gemmatimonadota bacterium | reverse complement strand
CAACGTGGGGCGGGCCGCTGATGGAGAGCCCGGCCAGTTGGTCGGCCAGCGCGTGGATGGGTACCGACCTGCGAAAGGCCGTCGCCATCGCAGCGGCATCGGATTACGCGCGGAGCGACGCGGGGGGGTGGGAGATCGAGGTCGCATCGGAAGTGCAGCTCCGCCCGAGCAGTGCGGTTCGGATCGGGCTCATGCCCGGGTGGACCCGGGGACGCTCGATGGCCTTCTACGTCACACAGCGGCAGGACGAGACGGCCACGACCACGTACGGAGGCCGTTACCTGTTCGCGCAGCTGCAACAGACGGAGGTCGATCTCACCATGCGGCTGGACGTCGCGCTTTCACCGAGCCTTTCCATCCAGCTGTGGGCCCAACCGTACATCGCATCGGGCGACTACACCGGCTTCAAGGAACTGGCTCGTCCGGCGTCGTTCGATTTCCTCCGGTATGGGATCGACGGCGAGTCGACGATCGCCTTCGACGAGAAGACCAACCGCTACACCGTCGATCCGGACGGTGCCGGCGAGGCTCCCGCCATCACCTTCGACAACCCGGACTTCCTGTTCCGATCGCTGCGCAGCAACCTGGTCGTCCGGTGGGAGTATGTACGCGGTTCGACCCTGTTTGTGGTGTGGAACCACGGGCGCAGCGGTGGCTCGAGCGACCCGAGCTTTCAGCTGGGAGATCAGCTCGGGAACCTCTGGGACGACGACGCGCAGAACACCCTGCTCGTCAAGGTCAACTACTGGCTGAGTCGGTAGGAGGCACGAGAGCGCTGCGTCGGCTCCGGTCGGCAGAGATTTCCGTCCGCTCACGCCGCAGCAGATCCGGACCCACCCCTCGGCACCCCCACGTATCGGGGCGTGCGCTGCTTGTACTTCCGGTACGCGTCGCCGAACCGGCGCTCGAGGTGCTCCTCCTCGATCAACACGATCAGGTGAACGACAACCCAGTACTCCGCCAGCGCGACCCACGCGAGCGGAGTGCGACCCAGCAAGGCGTACCCGAGCAGGAGCAGGAAGTAGGTCACGTATTGCGGGTTGCGGGAGTAGCGGTACGGCCCCGAGATCACGAGGTGCGGCTGGCGCCGCCCCGTCCACATGTTGGCCGAAAAATGGCGCAGCGGCCAGAGACAGCCGAGCAGTCCCAGGGCCATGATCCCAAAGCACACCTGCTCGAAGAGCGTGTGCGGGACCCACACCATCGGAAACGCGTAGCCCAGCACGAGGTGCGGCATGAGAAAGGCAAGACAGACAGCCCAAAAACCGAGCACCGTCGTGTGGCCATCGCGCCGGTAGTCCACCCGATACTTGAAAAGACCCACCGCAACGATTGGCGGTGAGAGGAGGAGAAAGAGCAGTGCGAGATCCACGGGCATGGCCTCCATGCGAAGCCGCTGCTCGGCGTTACTGACAAAACCGTACCTCCGGTGCACTTTGTCAAATGGCGTGCACGTGACACCGACCGGTCGTGTCGGCATCCGTGGTGGAGGGAGCAAAGGGCCCAGGGGGGATCGGACGATGAACGACGCGCTCGAGCAGTTGAAGCGGGTACTCGGCGATCGCTATTGGTTCGAGCGCGAGATCGGCGCGGGCGGCATGGCCACCGTGTATCTCGCGCACGACGTGCGGCACGACCGCGACGTCGCCGTCAAGGTCCTCAAGCCCGATCTCGCCCGGGCCGTGGGTACCGAGCGGTTCCTCCATGAGATCCGGATCACGGCACGACTGAATCACCCACACATACTCCCGTTGCTGGACAGCGGCCGCACGGGAGGGCAGTCGGACCGGCAACCAGAAGCGGTCCCCGCTGAGACAGGCACGGAACCGCCCGCTCGCACGACCGTCGAATCTCTCTTCTACGTCATGCCGTATGTGGCGGGCGGCTCGTTGCGGCGGCGTCTCGGGCGCGGCCCACTGCTCCTCGACGACGCGCTGCGCATCGTGGGCGAGGTGGCCTCGGCACTCGAACATGCGCACCGGAACGGTATCGTCCACCGCGACGTGAAGCCGGAGAACATCCTCTTCTCCGAAGGGCTCGCCGTCGTATCCGATTTCGGGATCGCCAAGGCGCTCGCGTCACCCAGCGGCGGCGGCGTCACCGTAACGGGATTCCCGCTCGGCACACCCGGCTACATGAGCCCCGAGCAGGCCGCGGGGCGCGCGGGGCCCGATCCCCGCACGGACGTGTTCGGCCTGGCGTGCGTGGTGTACGAGATGCTCGTGGGTGAGACACCCGAGCTGTGGGCCGGTGACGAGGAGCTACGGCTCGGTCGATTCGTCGATGCGTCGGCGGCGCACCGCGTCCTGCTGGACGACCTGCCGCCCCGCATCGAGCAGGCACTGGTGCGTGCACTGGCGATGCGCCCGGCGAGCCGATTCGCCTCGCCGGCCGCGTTTGTCGAGGCGCTATCGACCGGCAGCGTCCGCGGGGTGGTCCTGCCGGAGCCGGACGTGCGCAGCATCCTCGATCGCGCCGCCGAGCTCGATGGCACGGCGCAGCCGACCGAGCCCGGGGCCCTTTCACTGGGCGGCGTCGAGCGCATCGGCGCAGAGGCCGGAATCCCGCCGGCCCACGTCCGCGATGCCGCCCGCGATCTCCAACTGGCACCGGACGCCCCGGCCGAGCCGGGTCGCCCTCGCATCACGAAGGTCCCGGTCCGTCAGCCGTCCGGGAAGATCTTCGTGAACCGCGAGGTCGACGGTGAGCTGCCGGCGGACGCGCACGACGCCCTCGTGAACCGCATTGAGTCGGTGCTGGGCTTCGCGGGATCGGTTTCCGGCGTGGGCCGCTCGCTGCGCTGGAACGCGACCGTGCCGGGCTTCATCGGACGCGATGTGCGCGTGTCGGTCGGTGTCGAGGAAGGACGCACGCGCATCCACATCGAGGAGCACGTTGAGCTGCGTGGAGCGTCGATCTTCCTTCCTGGCTGGGGCGTGGCCGGCGGAATCGCCGTCTCGGTGCTCGGTATGGCGCTCGGGCTCTATCCCGAGCAGGCCCTGCCGTTCATCGCCGTGCCGGCGGCCTTCGCTGGAGCCGCTGGAATAATCACCGGCGTGATCGGCCGCCTCGTGCGGAGGCGCAGGCCGGAGCTGGAGACGCTGGCCGATCGGTTGGCGTCGGGCGCTGCCCGTGCCATCGCGGAGGGCGGGAACCGGGGGCAGCGAGGGCTACCCCCGCCCGGGCGCTAGCTCGAGGAGCGGCGATTGCGCCGCTGGCGGCGCCGTGCAGCCACACTCTTCAGCCGCCGCACCGTGCTGGGCTTCACGTAGTAGCGCTTGTTCCGGACGTCCTTCAGAATACCCGCCCGCTGCACCTTCCGGCGGAACAGCTTGAGCGCCCACTCGAACGAATCGTTGTCGTCGATGATGACTTCAGCCATGGGTCTGATCCTCGATATCCGATCGGACCGCGACGGCCATCCGGTGCCGCGCCGGCATCGGCGGGCACTGCCCCGGCATGAGCTGTCGCGGTTCAGTCCTCCAGCTTGGTGACGTTCTGGGCCGCCGGGCCCTTGGTGCCCTGCACCACCTCGAATTCGACGCGCTCACCTTCGCGCAGGGACTTGAAGCCCTCACTGTGGATGGCCGAATGATGGACGAAACAGTCCTTCTCCCCGTCATCGCGTGAGAGGAAGCCGTAGCCCTTCGCGTCGTTGAACCACTTGACCTTGCCCACGATACGCATGCGCTGCTCCGCTTGATCTCGGTGCTGTGCTTTCTCGGAATCCGGGCGTACCGTGCTGCCGAGCCGCCATCACCGTGTTCCGCGGGAATCCCCCCCGCTGGGGTCGCCGGTGCCGTCAGTTCGCCCCCCGACGCCGGGGCAAAAAAAGGAGCGGGACCTTGCGTCCTACGGGTGCCCGCTTTGCCGATCCGATATCAGCCTGCCAGCCTCGCGTGCACCCTATCTTGGCCAACAGCAGCATAAATTAGCAATCCCGGGGTGTGCGCGCCAGAGTATCTTCGCCCACGCGTTGGGCTTACGGCTCCCCTGCCGACCTTCCCCCCGACCGGACGCGGGGCCAGATGGCAGCGGTCAGGTCCCGCAGACGCCGCGCTGCGTCCGGGTCCGCCCTCAGGCGATCGAACAGCGCCGACTGGAGCACCCGCCGTTCGACACCAAGGGGGGACAGCCGGTATGCCTCCTCCAGCCACCGGAGCGCGTCCTCCATGGCTCCCGTCCAGGCGTAGTAGCACGCCAGATCTTCCACCCGGACGACATTCGTGTAGACCGTATCGACCGCGGGCCCGGCGACGACTCGCTCGAGCGAGTCCACGATCGCCGCCGCCTCGCCTCGGCGCCCCAGCGTCCAGAGGCAGAGAGCGCGCACACCCTCGTGCGGTCCGAGCTCCATGATCGCGCACTCCTCTGCCCGGTCCGCCAGCAGCAGTGCCCGGCCTTCCATGGCACGGGAGATCGTCAGTTCGGGCTCCAGCTCGGTCGCGCGTCGCGTCGACTCGATGACGAGGTCGTACTGCCCGAGCGGGAACGCGGCATAGGCCAGGCTCAGGTGACGTGCAGGCGAGAATGGATCGAGATCGATCGCCCGGCGGATCGCCACCAGCGCCTCCTCCTCACGCCCCTGTTCCAGCAGCACCGCTCCCGACCAGGCCATCGACTGGGCGGAGTTCGGCTCGGGCTCGAGCGCCCGACTGAAGTCGCGCGCCGCTTCTCTCGTGGGTCCGAAGGCGCGGCTCACGACGTATCCCCTCGCTCCGTAGGCCCTGGCATAGGAAGGATCGAGGCGGATGGCCTCGTTGGCCGCCATCAGGGCCCGACGGGCCGTCTCGTACCCCTCCAGTCCGATCTCGTACCGGTAGAACAGCGCCAGGATGTAGGCGGTCGAGAGGCCCTCGAATGCCGGCGCCGAGGTCGAGTCGAGCCGCACCGCCTCGCGGAAGTGGCCGATGGCACGGCCGATGCCGGCCGGCGTGCGTCGGCCGAGCCAGTGCTTGCCGAGCAGATACTGTTGGGAGGCGGGCCCCCCGCGCGGCACGAGCTGCGGCCTGACGGCGAGCCCGACACTGTTCGTGATCAGTCCGACCATCCCGGAGCCGAGTTGGCCCAACACCTCGCGCTCGTTGCGTGATTCCACCCACCAGGCGTCACTGCCGATCAGCCGCCCCGAGCCTGCCTCGACCAGCTCAGCTTCCAGACGGACGCGGCCACCCACATCTCGGAACGTCGGCACCAGCACCAGTCGCACCCCGAGGGCCGCACCGAGCTCAGCCAACGTCATGCTGTCGGGCGCCCGCGCGAGCACCGAGGCGTAGGCCGACGCCTTCAGCTCGGGGATCTTCTGGAGACCGGCAATGACGTCGTACGTCAGCGCGCCGCCGACGCGGTCGTACCAGCGGTCATCGGTGAGGTTGCGCACCGGCATGACCGACACCGAGTCGGCGTAGCGCCCCACCCCCACCGTCAGCTCGGCACGCGCGTCGCGGGTGAGTTGGCGGACACCGGCGGTCACAATCGCAGCCGCCACGACCACCAGGGCCGCCGCGCGCCAACCCGACCGTCGTACCCGAGCAAAGATCGGCGGGCCTGACGGGACCCGGATGGAGCTCGACGTCTGGCCGCTACGCAGCACCATGAGCACTTCGGCCATCTCGGCCGCCGACTGGAACCGGTCGCTCGGCGACTTGGCCAGCGCACGCTGCACTGCGGCGTCGATCTCCGGCGCCAGCCCGGACAGCCGCACGCGGATGGATGGCGGCGGACTACTCAGGTGCCGCGCCAGGATTTCGTCGGAGGTGCCGGCGCCGAACGGCGGTTCGCCGGAGAGCATCTCATACAGCACGCACCCGAGCGCATAGACGTCGGTGCGTCCGTCGATCTCGCGGGATCCGGTTGCCTGTTCGGGACTCATGTACGACGGCGTCCCGACGGTGATCCCAGACTCCGTGATCTGATCGGCACCGGCCGCACTGACCGCGCGGGCGACGCCGAAATCGGTCACGAGCGCGTAGCCGTCGTGCAGCAGGATGTTCTCCGGCTTGACGTCGCGGTGCACGATGTTGTTGCGGTGCGCGTGCTCCAGTGCTTCGGCGACCTCCGCTGCGATGTGGAGCGCGGCACTCGGGGCAAGCGGGCCCTCGCGTCGCAGCCGCGCGCGCAGCGTCTCACCCCGCACGAACGGCATCACGTAGTAGAGGAAATCGCCCGCCTCGCCGGCAGCGAAGATCGGCACGATGTGCGGGTGCGCCAGGCTCGAGAGCAGGTCGATCTCGCGCAGGAAGCGCGCGTGCCCGAGGCGCTGCGCAACACCGGGCATGAGGACCTTGATGGCAACGTGCCGGTTCGGCTGCCGCTCACGCGCCAGCACGACGGTCGCCATACCTCCGCGACCGAGCTCGCGCTCGACGGTGTAGCGCTCCGGCAACGCCTCCTGGATGCGTTGCAGCAGTTCGTCCATGTCCTCCAGGCCTCACGCCTGCCGCGGGCGGCGGGAAGGGCCGCCTGCAGCGTCCAACCGCACACTCCGGTGCAAGTATGGAAGGCATCGCACCGGTTGACAAGCGCGTTGCCGACGGATGCGTCGGGGAACGCGTCGCCGCGAACTCAGGAGGCCGACGGTTCCGGCGGCGCCGTGAACAGATCGATCTGGGGTGGTGCCAACGGCAGGTCGAGGTGACGCAGCACGTCGTCGATCCAATGCTCCCGTCGTTCCGGCTCGAGCCGGAGGCAGGACACCGCGAATGTCTCGATCAGCTGGTCGAGCATGCGGTCAATCTCGGTCTGAAACGCGGCGCTCACATCGCGCGTACCGTCGAAGGACGGCGTCTGCAGGACAGGAACCTTGCACAACGCGGTGTAGGTCTTCACCCATCGCCTGACCAACGGGTCGTACTCGCGCCGCCGGCCAACGCGGTGGACCATGTAGGCGTAGTTGTCGAGCACCGAACGGTCACAGATCACCGCCTCGTACCGCGCGCAGGCGGTGATCTCGCCGGCGATCTGGGTGTGGAGAATCCAGGCCTGCGCCTCGAGCGTCGTCTCCCGGTTGATCGGCAGCGGCGCGTCGCGCGCGACCTCCTTCACGATATCCACGCCGAGGTCGAGCCGCTTCAATCTGGCCGCCAGATCGAAGCACAGGGTCGTCTTCCCGACGCCATGCGTGCCGATGAAGGCGACCTTCACATCCGCATCGCTCCCGCCTCGGCCTCGGATTGCGCGCGCCGTGCGGTGCGGACGAAGTCGCCGAAGTGGAGACACTCTTCGAGCCGGCACGACCAGGCGAGCCGACCGTTCCACACCGTCATGTCGGGGCACCCATCACACATGTTCTGGCGCCCGTCCGGCAGGATGTCGATCGGCTGGATGACCATGATGGACTGCATGTGCAGCCGGTGCAGCAGCGCACCGGGATCGCGCAGCGCCCGGGCACACGCGCGTCTCAAGCCGCGATCGAACGGCCACAGCCACAGCATCGAGCGGCCACGACGCAGCACGGAGGGCGACGCATACGCCAGGTACCGCCCCGTGCGCAGATGGTGCAGCACCTGGCTCAGCTCGGCCGCCTTCGGGCCCAGATAGCCCTGGATCCGCCTCTTGGTGCCGATCCTCGTGGTGAGCAGCCACTTGAACGAGTCCGGCCGTTCGGTGCCGTTCAGATACGCGCACGGCTGGAAGTCGGGAATGTGCTGCCGGATTTTCGCCACCACCTCCGGTGCCGAGATGTCGACCCGCCGCTGAGGCACCGGGTACGCATATGCCAACGGGCTCATGTCGAGCCGCTGCCCGCCCACGTAGTAGTCGTACTCACCCTCGAGCACCGCCGCCCGGTAACAGATGAAGACCATCACATGCACGATGTCGATGTGCTGCTGCGCCCAGTCGACGAGATCGGGCACTGCGTCGAGCGTGTCGTCGAACACCGTCGAGTTGAACGCGCACGACAGGCCTCCGACCCGAGCAACCATCTCGGCGTAGTGCAGGCGCAGCGTGTTGTGCTCCTGCTCAGTCTTGTCCTTCCAGTGCGGCCGTCCCTGCTTGCTGTCGATGTGAAACGTGAGCCCCATCAGCCCCTCGCGCTTGAGGTCGCGCAGCAGCTCCTCGTTCAGCGCCAGTCCGTTGGTGTTGAGGATGGGCTTCCACCCCTGCTCGGCTGCCATGCGCACGATGTCGACGATCTGTGGATGGCACAGTGGATCACCGCCCGCGATCGAGAGCCCGTCCACCGTGCGGTAGCGCGCGAACAGCGCGAGCTCGTCGGCTATCTCGTCCAGATCCTTGTGAGCCGTCGCGTTGGCTCGGTAGCAGCCCTCACACGCCAGGTTGCACTTGGCGGTGGGTTCGAGCCAGGCGATCGCGTTGTCGGGCAGACTCCAGGGAAGGCGGTACAGCGAGCGGTGGTCGAGCGTAGACTGCATCGTAGCACCATTCCTCTCCAAGGTCGTTCCCACTCCACACCGAGCCGCGCATGGTACACGAGTGCACTCAAGATACGCGCGTCCCAGCGCATGGGAAGCGGCTTGAATGCCGACACGCGCACTTTGAAACTCTTCTGCGTCTGTGGCCGTCGGCATCGACTCCGCACGCTTGCGTCGTCGCAGCCGGAGGCCATGTTGTGAGGTGCAAAGGACTGCCGATGGGACTCCCATCGACGGCGACGAACTTCGCGGCAGGAGGCCAGGGTGACCGGGCAGGCGGGTGCGACGGCGTCCGAGGCATCGAGCAGACCGTACCGCAGGCGGCGCGTGTCCCTCGTCCACGACGTGGTGGTGCGTGTGCTCCTCGAAGCGGCGTCGCGCCACGCCGACTGGCCGCGGCGGCTCCTCCTGTGTCACTATGGCGCCCGGCTCGGCGGTCTCGGCCTCAACGCCGGGACGACCGGCAACCTGTCCGTACTGCTGCGCGACGGTTCCTCGATCTTCATCACCCCGCGCGGTGTCGACAAGGCCGGTCTCGAGCCGCACCAGATCCGACGGCTTTCGTTGCACGAGAGCGACCCGAGCATTGCGGAAGCGAGCAGCGAGCTACCGCTGCACCGCACGAGTTATCGCGCTCGGTCAGACGTCGGTGCGGTCATCCACGCCCATCCTCCCGCACTCACCGCGCTCCCGCTCCGCGGGCTGGACCTCACCGCGACGCTCCCCGAATCCGGCACGGCGCTGGGGGGTATCGGGCACATTCCCTACGTACCGGCCGGCTCGGATGAACTGGCACGTCTGGTCGGCAACGCCATTGCAGGCGGCGCCTCACTGCTGCTCCTCGAGCGGCACGGAATCGTTTCCGTCGGTCGCACCCTGGGTGAGGCGTGCGGTCGGATCGAGCAGGGAGAGCTGGCGGCTCTCACCACCTTGATGGCCGCCGGCGTGGCCGAAGACGCCATCACCCCCGAGTGAACCCGGGCCCCGCAGGAGTCACAACTCCCTGACCCGCTAGCTTGCGGGCGGAACCCGCTGAAATTAGACTGGCCGGTTCATCGTCCGCGGATCGTGCACGCGGCCGGTGCCGCACCACACCCTGACACTCCTTGGAGAACTGCACGGCCGTGGCCAAACCGCTCGATATCGCCGCAACGTACGCCCTGCTCGTCACGCTCACCGCTCCAGCGTCGACCCAGCAGGCACCCGACGTGATGTACCCTGCCTCCCCGCCCGCGCTCGCGGGCGCGCACGTCTCCGCGCAGGCTCCGCAGCCGCGGGAGGTGAGCGGCGACAGAGACTTCCTGCGGGCCACCATCGGTGTGCTGGCGGTGAACGCCGCGGTCTACTCCTACAACCGCTTCATTGCGAAGGCGTTCAACGTCGTCGACGGGGACACGATCTACTGGGCGGAGACGAGCTGGTCGGACTTCGTGACGAATCTGCGCGAAGGCTTCGAGTGGGACGACAACCAGTTCATCAACAACCAGTTCGCCCATCCGTACCACGGGAGCCTCTACTACAACGCCGCCCGCTCGAGCGGGTTCAGTTACTGGGAGTCGGCACCCTTCGCGATCGCGGGCAGCCTCATGTGGGAGTACATCGGCGAGGTCTACCGCCCCGCGCTCAATGACTGGGTCAACACGAGTTTGGGCGGCATCGCGCTGGGTGAGATGACCTACCGCGCGTCCTCGCTCATCCTCGACAACGGCGATCGTGGGACGTCGCGCGTGTTTCGCGAGGCGGGCGCCTTCCTGGTCAACCCCGTCCGCGGGTTCAACCGACTCGTCACGGGCGATGCGTTCCGCACGGGACCGAACGTACCGGATCGGACCCCGCCGGCGCTCGGTGCACTGTTGTCGGCCGGCTACCGGCGCGTCGGGGAGGCCGGATCGCTCAGCGGCGACAGTGCGACGAACCACGCGTTCTTCGAGCTGGACATCCGCTACGGCGAACCATTCCACCACGAGACGTCCAAGCCGTTCGACTTCTTCGAGGTCGGACTGCAGATCAATACCGGCGACAAGACCAGCATCGGTCAGGCAAGGGTCAAGGGTCTCCTCGCGAGCGCCACGCTCAAGGAGTGGGACACCGGCGAGCTGGCCGTTGGCGCCTTCCAGCACTTCGACTACCTGGACAACGCCGCGTTCGAACTGGGCGGCCAGAGCTTCGGCGCGGCACTACTGTACGATCGGCACCTGACAGATCACTGGCGGGTGGCGCTAGCGCTGCATGCCAACGCTACCGTGATGGGCGCCGTCTCTTCGGAGTACGGCTTCGTCACCGGCCGGGACTACGACTACGGCCCGGGACTCAACGGCAAGTTCGAGGCGTTCCTCGCCCACCGTGGATTCCCCATGGTGGGACTGAGCGGGGAGCTGCACTGGGTCCACACCATGAACGGACTGCCGACCAACCACCTCGCACGATACTACCTGGCGTTCGCAGAATACCCGGTGCTCGGAAGCCTGAGCCTCGGCGCGGAGGGCATCCTGTTCAAGCGCAACACGTACATGGGCAACCTCCTCGGCATCGAGTTCCCTGACTTCTCCCGCAGTGCCCCGCAACTGCGCGTCTATGGCAGCTGGCTGCTGTCGGCGGGGGCGCAGTGAGATCCGTCAGGCAGGTCACGCGGACGCTGGGCATCTGCGGCGCGCTGTTGGCTGCGGCCCCGCCGTCCGAGGCGCAGTCGGGGTGGTCCGGCGACCGACCCGACGCCCGTATCCCGCTGGGGCTCCCCGGTCACTTCGAGCTTTCCAGCGGGCAATTGGCGCTCTCCTATCAGTTCGGCCGGGACTACTACAGCGACTACCGCTCCGACGCGTTCGCCGTCCTGCTCGAACCGGTGTCGGCGGAGGAATTGCTGGGCGACTGGCCGACGGTGCCCAAGCGGATGCGGCAGCACTCGCACGTGTTCGGCGCAGCGTTCGCCCCCCTCGATGGAATGGTGGTCACGGCACAGCTCCCGGTGCACAGCTACGGCATGGATGTGCTCACGGACAGCGCCAGTGGCTTCTCCCAGGCGTCGTCGGGAATCGGCGACCTGTCGATCGCGGGCAGCTATCGCCTGCTGCAGTGGGCACGCCAGCGCTTCGACGTCCACTTCGGCGCCGGCGTTCCGACCGGCAGCCTCGATTCGGCCAACGCGGCACTGGACTCGCTGCCCTATGCGATGCGGTTCGCTTCGGGGACGTGGGTCTGGTCACCGGGATTCACCTACCTCGGACAGGGGAACGGCGTCTCGTGGGGCTTCCAGCTGCACTGGTCGTTTCCCGTCGGTGCCAACGAGCGCAACTACCGGCTCGGGGGCGGTCACTATGCGGGCACCTGGCTCGCCGGTAGGTGGGCCGACTGGATCTCCTCGTCCGTGCGGCTCGCCTATCGTTCGTGGGGGGCGGTCGACGGATACGACCCTGCCCTCGATCCGACCCGGTCGCCACTCGAAGATGTTCTCACCACGTCGGGGCGATACATCGACGGCTGGATCGGCACGAACCTGCGCATTCCATCGGGCCCCCTCGCGGGCCAGCGCCTGTCGGTGGAGGTGGGCTACCCGCTCTACATCCAGGTCAACTCGCTCCGCAGTCGCTGGTATCTGACCGCGGGCTGGCAGTACACCTTCCGATTGCTTGGCCGTTGAGGCTCGCCACCGCGCGTCGTCACGTCGCCTCCCGATGCGCCGCCGTCCTGGTGGTGGCGGCGCACGCGGTGGGCTGCGGCGCGCCGGGACGTGGAAGTGAGACCGCCCGCACGAGCTTCGCAGGGCTGATCGAGCACCTGTCCGAGGCCGGCGCCTACTTCGATACCGACAACGTGATCTCGAACGAGACGTCGTACCTCCATGCGATCGATGTGCTCGAGGAGGCCGGCATCCAGGGAGGTGCGTACCTTGGCGTCGGGCCGGACCAGAACTTCTCCTACGTTGCCGCAATCCGGCCCGAGATCGCGTTCATCGTCGACATCCGCCGCGACAACCTGCTGCAGCACCTGCTGTTCAAGGCGCTGTTCGCGGCCTCGGAGGATCGACTCGAGTACCTGTGCCTCCTCGTCGGTCGGCCGGCCCCGCGCGATCGAGGCAGTTGGCGTGATTCCAGCGCCGTCGCACTCGTGCGGTATGTCGATACGGTCGCGGTGCGACCCGGAGCGAGGCAGGCGGCGCGCGATACCGTGGCTGCCCTCGTGAGGAGCTTCGGTGTGCCGCTCAGCGATGAGGACCGCGCGACGATCGCCCGCGTTCACGAAGCGTTCATGGAGGCCGGGCTCGACCTGCGCTTCCGGAGCCATGGGCGACCGCCCCGGCCGCACTACCCGACGCTCCGTCGGCTCGTCCTTGAGACCGACCGCCGCGGGCGGCAGGTGAGCTACCTCGCCACCGAGGCGCGGTGGCGCGTCGTCGATGAGCTGCAGCAGCGCGACCGGCTCATTCCGGTCGTGGGAGACTTCGCGGGTGGCCACGCCCTCAGTGCCATCGGGGATCTGCTCCGCGCCGAGGGCATGACCGTCTCCGCGTTCTACACGTCGAACGTCGAGTTCTATCTCATGGGTGACGGCACCTTCGGGCAGTTCGCCGCGAACGTTGCCCGACTCCCCCTCGCCGACCGCAGTGCGCTGATCCGCAGCTTCTTCGGGCGGAACTTCGGGTACGTGCACCCCGCGGCCGTGCCGGGCTACTACAGCGTGCAGCTGGTGCACGATCTCCACGACTTCGTGGCGACCGTGCAGGGTGGTGGATATCGGTCGTACCTCGAGCTGGTGACGGAGCCGATACCGGTCTCGCCGCGACCGTGACGGACACCCGCATCGGCCCCCCCTGAGCGAAAGGCACCCGCCCGGCGGACGTGGGCAGGGCTAGCTGGTCACTCACGGCTCCTCCGGAGTCGCGAGCGCCGCCGGACGGGGCCCTCACGCTGCGACGCGCCTCCAGCCGTACGAGGCACGCCGACCCACCACTACGGAAGCGGTGGGTCGTGGATCATCAGGTTGCCTTCGAGAATCGTCTTCTTGCACAGGTGCGGCCACGACGCGCGATCGGTGATCTGTGGCAGCAGATCCGGGTTCTCACCCGAGAACCACTTCCACGTGATGCCGTCGTCGTCGGTGCCCGGCGCCCCACCATCGTGCATCTTGATCACCAGCACTTGGCCCACGCGGGATCCGCTGCCGGACACGTGTATCCCCGTGCCGCCTCCACCACCGCCGGAGCAGCCACCGTCGTGGCTGGTCCCGTCGCTCCCGGAGCACCCGCCATCGGTGTGCGTCGTGCCGTCGCTGCCGGAGCAGCCACCGTCGGTGTGCGTCGTGCCATCGCTGCCGGTGCAGCCGCCGTCGGTGTGCGTCGTGCCATCACTGCCGGAGCAGCCACCCTCCGTCCCGCCCGTGCCACCGTCGATCGCACCCGTACCGCCGTCCATCCCGCCGGTGCCGCCCGTTCCGCCACCAGAACATCCGCTGTCGTCGTGCGTGCTGCCGTCGCTGCCGGAACAGCCACCATCATCGTGCGTCCCGTCGTCGTGACCCGAGCATCCCCCGTCGTGCCCGGTGTCCCCGCCGCAGTCGGTGCAGCCGCCGGGACCGCCGCTGCCGCCGGTGCCCCCGTCGTGGCCGTCGCAGCCGCCCCCGCTGGTGCACTGCTTGGTGTCGGCGATTACCTGCGCGACCATCCACGCCTTCCGCTGGACGAGATCGACGAAGACACCGCTCGCCTCCGCGACAATCTCCCGATGCAGGGTCATCTCCTCGTCGGGGGTGGGTGCGGGGTTGAAGACGCGGAAAGCGAACGATCCGCGCGCCGCCTCGCCGTTCTCCGTCATCTGAAAGCCCTCGAACTCCGCGAACGCCAGCTTCGCCTCCTCGGGCGGGAACTGCCGCCCGTTGCCGCCCTTCCATTCGATCTGGACCTCGCCGGTCACCTTGGGTACCTCAGCCGCGCCGGCGTTGCCGGCGAAGGCCGGGCGGTCGTCCTCGGCGATCACCGCCGTCGGTCGATCCACCGCGCAGCCGAGGAGCAGCCCTGCCACCACCACGAGCATCATCGCGGTACCGCGCGTCGCCCTCGGGAACTCGCTGATCGCATGCATCTCGACGTCTCCTTCCCCATCCCGGGGTCAGGCCAGGCTCGAGCGGTCACGGCTCCTGCGGTGATGTGTCGGTGGAGGGGACCGCCCCCGTAGGGGCGGCCCCTCGACAGCCCTGCCGCGCTCCCCTGCCCTGGAGCGGGATGCTGCTTTGATTCGTCCTCCTGCTAGTGCTAGTGCGGCTTGCCGCCGCCACCACCCCCGCCGGTGACGACATTGATGTCGAGCGAGGTGGTGCAGACAACAGGATCTCCTGCACAAACGAAGGTGCCGTAGTTCACGGAGGTGATGGTGACGTTCGGGAATCTGAACTGGAGCGTGTAGGCTCCCGTCTCCCCCAACCGCAGGCCGTAGCCGTACACGGCCTTGCCGGTGGCGTTGATCTCCGACCCGATGGCCTCCCACTCCCTCACTACGACGTCCCCATTCAAGACTCTCCACTCGGCGGCGTTGTCGAAGACCCGCACCTTGTTGAAGTCGGTCACAGTGGCGGAGCAGTCCTCCGTTGCAGGGTCGTTGCACGCGAAGGTGCCGTAGGCGGACTCACGGTCGAGCGTGTTCTCCAGCTTGGTCACCACGAATCCGGGCATCGTTACGCCTTCAGGGAGATTGGTTTCCAGCCCGATCTCCACCCGGATTGGGATGTTGACCTTCAGCTTGGCGTCGCCCGAGAGGTTGTCGCCCCAGTAAGCACCCGCCGAGGCAGATGTGGCGTTCTCACACTCGGCCTGCCAGGTGTTCAACCCCTGGACGTAGTAGTAGCCCGCTGCGGCGTCGTATCCCGTGTGCACATCCTGTCCCGTGGGATCGGCGAAATCCGCGACCTCATCTGTGCACGTGACGCCCGTCCAGCTGCCGCCGATGTTGATCAACGGCACCGAAAGGTTGTTGGTGGCGCCCGGCTCGTGGCCTCCGCCGCCAGGTCCCTTGCCATCCGGCGGGCCTCCTCCTCCGTCCGGCGGACCGTTCTTCAGTTCCACGTCGGTAGGATCGGTGAGGGTCGACTGCTCGGTGCAGCCGATCGCGAGCACCGCCAATCCAACGGTGAGCGCCACCGCAGCGCTCATGCGCCTCTTGGACATCGTGACCTCCTCGTTGGGGGTTGGCGCCGAAGGGCGCAAGCGGTGTGCGCGCGGTCACGGCAGCCTTCGCGCGGACGAAACCTCCTGCGAGGCGGTGACTTGGCTCCGTCGTGGGTCAACTCGGCGATCACGGGCATGTCGCGGATGACGACATTCCGCGGTGGCGGGGATGTCGCAGAAGACGACATTCCCTTGCGACGAGATCGGCTCGCAGCCGAGTGCACCTCCGGCGCGGCGCGTGCACACACCTTCCGGCGCGACCCGCTGGCGAATGCCGGCGCACAAATGCCAACGGGGGCGACCCGTGGGATCGCCCCCGCGCTGCACCGCATCGACCGTGGCTGGAGCCACCCGTCCGGCGGGGGGCAGGGATGCGGACGTCCATATAGGTGAGATTGCCGCCGATCAGATTCCCGGCAATGTCGAATTCCGCAGGCACCAGCACGCCGACCGCTCCGCCGGTGCTGCCGCCGTCCTCTCCCTCCTCGGCGGTGACCACGACGTCCTCTTCCGCAGGCACGATGATGCCGGTCACGCCGTCCACGAAGAACGTGTTGAGTGTCGCTCCGCAGGCTGCGTCGAGGCTGAATGTGATGCGATAGTCCCCTGCCGCCTCACCGCCGTTGACCGTGCTCTCGTTTAGCTTCCGGACGTTCCACGTGTAGCCGAAGATGATCCGGCCCTTGACGTTGATCTCGGCCGAATAGTAGCCGGGCCCGTCACCTCCCTCCCACACCGCCATGTTGAAGATGTCATCCTCGTTGATGAGATCGTCCAGGGATCCCTCCTGATCCTGCCAAATACCGGCACCAGGGTTCCACTCGAGGTTTGCGAGATTGGGGTGTTCACGGGCAACGAGGAGCTTCTGGATCGTCAGCCGCGCGCAGTGCGTGTACACCGTCGCTCGGGAACCCGGACCGTTCACGGCGATCGGAGGGACATCCAGCGACGCCTCCAGGCCGTGCACCTCGTCGATGCCCCACCCCGACGTGTGCCGCATCGCGTACTCCAGCTGCGGTGTGGCTAGGTCCTGGAACAGCACGACCTCGGTACGCACCTGGGAGCGGGTGTACCAATCCACCGACTCCAGGTTGTCGCCCCAGTCGATCGAGTCCACGAACAGCTTCCCATCGGGTTCGGCCTCCCCCGAGGCGGCCGCATCGCCCGACCAGGCCTGCCAGACGTTCTGTGCGTCCTTCTGGATGAACACCTTCGCGAGATCGAGGGGCGTATCGGCTGGTGGGATTCCCGGTACGAGGGACAGATCGACGCTCTCTCCGTCTTCGTCATCGCAGAGGTTCAGTCCATCCGGATTGAGCAGAGGATCGCCCTCCTGCGGGTCGGCCCGGCAGCTCGCAGGAACTTGGTCCTCCCCGGTGCCGTAGAATCCCCACTGGTACCAGTACTCACCATCGAGCTGCGGATCCATTCCCGCGGTGCCGGGAGGGGCCTCGGCCACGCCCTCGGCCCAGATCACCGGGAACGAGAGGTTGTTGGTCCCCGCTTCGGGACCCGGCTTGCCGCCCATGAGCGCGGGAGTGTCCTGCAACTCACCCCCCGGCGCGGTGCCTTCGCTACAGCCTAGTGCGAGCCCCATGAGAGCAACGGTAAGCGCTGCCACACAGCGCCTGCGCCACGTCTGCATCACGACCTCCCTGTTGGGGTTGCGGCCGAAGGAGGCAAGCGCTGTGCGTGGGTCTCGGCAATTTCCGAAGTCCTTGGCACGCGGTGGCTTTGGCGGATGCACCAAGCGAGACATGGTGCCGCATCTGTCGTCATCGGCGACACCGGTGGCTGGGCGCGTGGGCCGCAATGCCACACCGGGTCCGTAACCGCCCCGACACTTGGGATTTGGCGCAACGGCGAGCGGGACACGTTTGCACAGACCCGTGCGCG
This sequence comes from Gemmatimonadota bacterium, assembly GCA_039591485.1. GTDB lineage: Bacteria > Gemmatimonadota > Gemmatimonadetes > Gemmatimonadales > GWC2-71-9 > JAOTVV01. The sequence goes on along the minus strand of JBDHDN010000028.1, from coordinate 149 downwards.
ACCTCACACCGCGTTCCGGCACGTGCGCGGGCCACGGGCCGACCGCGCCGGCGTCAAGCGTCCCGTTCGGGGGAAGTTGCCGTTGACTCGCGGTCTCCTTCGGCACGATGCCGATCGGACACGGCACCCGGACACGATGCGACACCCGT
>JBDHDN010000027.1:0-16448 GCA_039591485.1 Gemmatimonadota bacterium | reverse complement strand
GGACGGGAGCTTGCAGCGGGTCGTCACCTACCCCTTCGAGCGTGAGCCGGTCTCGGACAACGATCGCGAAGCGGTAATGAACGCTCTCGAGCGCGCATGGCTCGATGCGGGAGTGCCTCCCCAGCTGCTGCCCCAACTGAGAACGATGGTGCATTTCGCCGAGTTCTTCCCCGCGTTCAGCTCGATCCAGCTAGGGCCCGGAGGCACGATCTGGGTGCAGCACGTGCAGTCTGCGGCTGGCCTCAGCGAGGAGGAGTTGGCCGAGTTCAACCTCGTCGAGGACCAGGGCGCACCTGATTGGGACGTGTTCGATGCCGACGGGCGGTTCTTGGGCATCGTGTCCATGCCCCAGCGATTTCAGCCACGGCTCTTCCTGGCCGACCGGATCTACGGCGTCTGGCGCAACGAACTCGACGTGCCATTTGCCGTGCGTCTCAAGGTCGTTGGGATTCCGGGGGAGGAGGGCTAGTATCCGAACGGTCGGCACGCCGCAGAAGCTCCCGGTAGGCATCAGGCGTATCGACATCCTCAATGACGGCCGCATCCGTGACCGGGACCGTGACTACCCGGGAGGGGTCCGCGCGCACCACGGCGCGGGCCCCGTTGGAAGCGGGCGTGCTCATCAACTCGCTGAAGACTGTGCGACCGAACAGGACCGGGTGCCCCCGAAGCCCGCGATACTCGGGCAACACGACGGGTGCCCTCGTCCGCTCGAACTCTTCAACGAGCGCCTGGATTGTTGCGACAGACACATGCGGACGATCAACATGCCAGACGAGCACAGCCTCAACCGGATGGTTGAGCACGGTTTCGAGGGCCAGCTTGAGCGAGGTTAGCGGACCCGAAGCCGGATACGGGTTCTGGACCATGGTTACGCCACCTAAGTCCAATTCAGCGAGAACCTTGTGGTCGTCTGGGCCGAGCACGACCATCAGGCGTACGAACCCCGCGGCTCGGCACGCCTCCAGAATCGTCTCGAGAAACGTCTCCCCGCGATAGCGCAGCAGCGCCTTCGGATAGCCCATTCGTTCGGAGGCGCCGGCAGCGAGAATGATGGCTGAGAGCATCAGAATTCCCTAGATTGCAGCCGACTGCTCGGGATGAGGCGCTGCCAATGACCGTCCGACCTGTGAGACAGCTCGGTGACTCGATTCTGCGGGTGAAGTGCGAATCGGTCAAGCAAATCCCCTCGCCGGCGGTGCGCCTCATCGCCGACGACCTTCAGGACACCCTGCGTCAGCTGAAGGAACTGTCTGGACGGGGGCGGGGCCTCGCTGCCCCTCAGATTGGGGCCCCGCTGAGAATCGTATACGTTGAGGCCCCGAAGCCGTGTTTCATGGTGAATCCCGAGATCGTGGACATCGGAACCGAAGATTTCATGGTCTGGGACGATTGTTTCTCGGTACCGGACCTGCTCGTCCGCGTCCAACGCGCCCATCGCGTGAGCGTGACATACAGCGATCTCGCTGGTCGATCGCACACTCTCGACGCCGAGGGTGAACTGGCCGAGCTCCTGCAACACGAAATCGACCATCTGGACGGCGTTCTGATGATTGACAGGCCGGCCGGGCTGGACCCATTCTGCCTCCGCGGGGAGTGGGTGAAGCACTACGCCGAGAACGGGCGCCACGGGAAGCCCTTCCCAAGGGAATCGATCGAGCCCGCTTGCTGACTGCCTACGCCAGCGAGTCCAGGAACTCCGCGATCACCCGGCTGGTCGGGATGGGTTGTTCCACCGGAACGAGGTGGCCAGCACCGGCGATGAGCGTGAACTGTGCATCCGGAATCCGCTGTGCCATGGCGCGGGCGTGATCCACCGGGATTAGCTGATCTTCCCGGCCTGCAATGACCAGCGTCGGCACGGTAATGGACTCAAGCAGCGTCGTGGAGTCGGCCCGGTCCTTCATGGCCCGCAGCGCCCCGATCACTCCGGCGGCCGGCGCGTTCGTGATCATCGTGTGGACGCGGTCGGCTACGTCTGGCAGAGCAGACAACGACTCCGGCGCCAGCAGCTTGGGCTTCAGCAGATCGGCAAGCGCAGCAGTACCCTCGTCCTGCACGAGCCTGATCATCTCGTCACGCCCATCCCGGGCAGCCGGGCTATCGGCCTCGGCCCGCGAGTTGATGAGTATTAGCGCCGCCACACGATCCGGATGCCGCCGGATGAGCTCCAAGGCGATATACCCCCCCATCGAGAGCCCGCAGACCACCGCGCGCTCCGCATCAAGGGCATCGAGCACGGCCACCAGGTCGTCTGCATACTGCGGCATCGAGTACACGCCGTCCGGGGCGTCGCTCAACCCGAGGCCCCGCAGATCGGGCGCGATGCGGCGCCGACCCGTGAGCGGCGCCATCAGGTGCCGCCATACCGTCCGATCGAGCGGGAATCCGTGAACGAAAAGCACCGGCTGCCCGTCCCCCTGTACATCAAGGGCCACGTTGAGGCCGCCGACCTCGACGTGCTGGAACGTCCCTGCTCGGACCGACGGTCGCGAGCCGAAGAACGCTCGGATCTCACCCGGGACGAGCGCGGGCCTGCCGCTGCTGTCGAGACACACATACACACACTCGGCCTCAGCGACGACAGCATCATCGTCAGCGCTCCGCACCGTCTGTTGCAGCGTGAAACTCGTCTGTCCGAGTTGGGTGAGCGTAACGTCGAACCGGAGACGCGTGCCGGCCGCGACCCCGGCGACGTACTCGAATGTCGCCTTGCGGACCACGGGCCATGCTCCATGACGGGCAAACACATCGACACCGGGGCCGGCGGCCAGCACCTCCCATCGGGCACGGTCGAACATCCCTATGAACTGCTGCTGACCAACATGCCCCACCGGATCCACATCCGCCGGCGTGACGACAATCTCGATGGAAGGCACCGAACTCACGGCCACGAGCCTCTTGTATGGGCCGGTAAACTTAGTGGTTCGCGGCGCGCGCGGACAACTGCGAACGGCCACCGTGCCAACCGGTACCTGAATCGGCGACTGATGGATCGATGGGAGCAGGCTATAAAGCTACACAGTACACACACAAACACGACACTGGTGTAATACTGATTTTACTGATCCAAGAGAAAGTAGTTGTGGTGGAATAGGTTAACCGTTTTCCACTTTCTGCCGACAGTGTGTTGACACTCTGAGTATCTAGCCTGAGGAGCCCGTTTGCCAGATCCTGCGCCGCCTCCGGACGTTCTCGTCGAAGACATCGACGCGCTTCACGCACTGGTGGCCGAGGTTGCCGAGTCCCATCGGGTGGCGTTCGACACGGAATCAGCCTCATTCCATCGATACGTCGATCGCGTGTACCTCATTCAGCTGAGCACCGATCGTCTGACGGCTTTGGTCGATCCACTCAGGGTCGCAGATCTCGGCGCGATCGGTGCCCTCCTCGAGAATCCGACCATTGAGATCGTGTTTCACGATGCTGACTACGACCTCCGGGTACTCGACCGCGACTACGGCTTCCGGGCCCGGAACATCTTCGACACGCGCGTTGCAGCACAGTTGGCCGGCGAGCCGGGTGTCGGTCTCAGCTCGCTTCTCGAGCGACATTTCGGCATTCAGCTGGACAAGCGATTCCAGCGAGCGGACTGGTCGGAGCGCCCGCTGACACAAGACATGATCGCCTATGCTGCCGACGACACTCGCCATCTGCTGCGTCTGCGGGATCTTCTTGTAGGGGAACTCGAGCGCATGGGCCGCAGGCACTGGCTCGAGGAGGAATGCTCGAGGCTGCAGCAGGTGCGGTGGGGTAATGGCCGCTCGGACGACGGCGAGGGGTTCCTCCGACTCAAGGGAGCACGGGCGCTTCGCCCCCAAACCCTGGCGGTTCTGGAGCGTATCTACTCCTGGCGGGATGGGCTGGCCCGGGAGCTCGACCGGGCTCCATTCCGCGTGCTCTCGAACCACGCGCTCATCGCAATCGCGCGAGCCCAGCCCCGGGATCTCAAGGCCCTCGCCGGAATCCAGGGGGTGGGCCGCTCAACGGTCCAGCGGCACGGGCGCGCCTTGCTGACGGCAGTTGCCGAGGGGCTCGACACGCCCACCGATCGCCTGCCGGTCCGTCGGCGGTCCCGGCGACAGGCACCAGACCCGGCTTACGACGCTCGGCTGGAGCGCCTGAAGTCCGTGCGTACCGAGGCTGCGCAACGCATTGCGATGGATCCCGGACTTCTCTGCCCCAACGGGACGCTCCAAGCGATCGCGAGGCTCGCACCGCTCGACGTTGCAGACCTCGACGCGGTGACCGAGCTCCGCACCTGGCAGCGTGAGGTGATTGGGGATCGGGTCCTCGTGGCCGCCGCACGGGACCCCTCGACGTCCTGAGACCTAGAATCCGAGATACGCGCGGACCTTTGGATCGATCCGCTCGGGCGTCCAGTAAGGATCCCACACGAGCTCGATCTTGACGTCCTTGACTCCGTCGACGCCTCGGACCGCCGTGTCAGCTTCGTGCATGATCTGCGGCCCGACTGGGCACGCAGGTGACGTCAGCGTCATCTTCACGTGCACCTTTTCGTCCGCGATCGTCACGTCGTACACGAGTCCGAGATCGATGATGTTGAGCCCGGCCTCCGGATCTTTCACCTTGCGTAACGCCGTCCTGACGGCGACCTCATCGAGGGACTCGTCTGCGCTCGGCGTCTGCGCCTGATCGTCAGTCATAGTGCCACGGACCGTAAGGTCTCTGGTTGGGGTCACGGAGCGCCCTGTTCAATCCCTGCTCGTCGCCGACAGGGCCGAAGCGTCGGGCAATCCAGGCATAAAAGCGTTCGGCGAGCGGCATCGCTCCCGGGATGGCAAGCACCCCGCGCACGATCCGCCCTCCTCGAAGATACCGAAACGCCTCGCCGGCCGCTGCCGCTCCAGCGAAGACCATACCGTCAGGACGAACCAAGTGCGCAGCCATCCGAAGCCGCTCGAGCGGCTGTCCGGTTAGGGCTGTTGCCTCGGGGGCCTGCAGCGGCAGCAACACCAGCCTCTGGTTCCGATCGAGCGTCGCAAGCCGCTGGACCCAGCGCCTGCAGAAGCCGCAGTGGCCATCGAACACCAGCACGGGCTTCGTGGGCGCGGTCGGTGACCGTCCAACGCATCCCGCAGCTAACACGGCGCACCCGGGCCCTCGCCGCACACGTGCTCCCGCAGCGCAACCGCTGCGTCGGCAATCCGCGCGCGCACGGCCTTGAGCTTCGTGATGGACCTCCCCGTGCGAGGAGCGAACACGCGATTCGTCAGAACGATGACGAACAGATCCCGCTGTGGGTCGATCCAGATCGACGTCCCGGTATAGCCTCCGTGACCGAAGGCATCCTCAGACAGGAGTCGGCCCGTGCTGGAGTCGTCGTCGTCTGGGTCCCGCATCTCCCAGCCGAGCGCCCGATGTGCCACGCCGCGTCGCGTGAAGTGACGAACCACCCCTGGCGAGAAGACCGCCGTGCCGTCCGGCAGACGGCCCTCGTCGAGGAAGATCTGCGCGTAACGGGCGAGGTCGGCCCCGGTACTGTAGAGACCGGCGTGCCCGGAGACATCACCCAACCGTGCGGCATTCTGGTCGTGCACCTCTCCCGCGATGGCGTGGCCCCGCCACAGTCCGACCGGTGCGATCCGCGCGCGCGCCGATCGCGGCGGGCGGAACCGCGTATCCGACATTCCGGCCGGTTCGTAGATCCGCTGCCGTACGAACTCATCGAGCGGCAGCCCCGCAACAGCCTCGATGACCCAACCGAGCAGCATCGCATTGAGATCGCTGTACTCCATGCGCGTGCCTGGTGCAAACCGCAGAGGCTCGGACAGCACCAGCGCCTGCGCTTCCGCCGCATCGGCGGCGAGCTCGTTGAGCGGCAGAAACGCCCGAAGACCCGACCGGTGCTCAAGGAGATGTCGCACGGTCACCCGCTGTTTCTCCAGACCTCGAAACGCCGGGAGATAGTGTTGGACCGGACGATCCAGATCGAGACGCCCGTCATCGACCAGCATCATGGCCGCCGGCGTGCCGGCGACCACCTTCGTGAGTGAGGCGAGGTCGTACAAGGAGCCGTCGGGGCTGGGAACCGGCGACGCCGCGTCCCACGTGAAGTGGCCATACCCGCGCGCATGCAGCACGCGATGCGTTGTGCCCACAACCACGACGGCGCCAGGGTACACGCCGTCGGAGATACCGTCCTGCACCGCCCGGTCGATCTCCGCAGCAGCCGGCTGCTGCTGTACCGCGAGCAACGTGACGAGAAGAACCGGCGACAGCATTGCGTGTGGTACCCCCAGACCTTCGCAGGATCGCGGCCTTCTATTTTTCACCGGCACGACCGCCCGAGATCGCGCGTGGCGGTGAACCGTGCGCACCGACCTCACGCACAAGAAGCGTCCAGAAGTGTAGCAAGGGTCGGATCGCCCGCTCAACCGGAGTTACTCGTGCCCACTGTTTCACGCCAGTTCGTCTTGCTGTCTGCACTCCTCGTGCTCGGCCTTCCAGCGGCGGCACAGTCCCCTGGCATCGACTCGGCCCTCATCCGTGCACACACACGCTTTCTCGCCGACGATCTCCTCGCAGGACGTGGTGCCGGATCGGAGGGGATCCGGTTGGCGGCGCTGTATCTCGAAGCCGAGTGTCGGGAGCTCGGTCTCGAACCGGTCGGGGAGAGCTACCGTCAATCGGTGCCGTTGCAGGTCGCGACGGTCCTGCCGGCCACCTCCCTCACGGCAGTCAGCCCTCGTGGCACTGTCGAGTTCCTGCTCGACGTCGATTTCGTGCCGAACGTCGGCTCCAGCCGTACGCTCGTGCCGTTCCGGGGACCGGCGGTCTTCGTCGGTCGCGGCACCGATTTCCTCGCGGGGCGCGCGGCCGGACTCGATCTGCGGGACCGCGTCGCCGTCACGATCGGGCCGGTTACGACCGAAGGGGTCGACACGTTGATCGCCCGCGGCGCTGTTGCCATGCTGCATCTGATACCGGACCGAGAGAGCTTCGCCCTCTATGCGCGCAGCCGGGGAGAGCGGAGGTACTACCACCGTGATCCGAACGTGCCCTCGTCCTTCTTGCCACGGCTGCCAGCAGTGCTTGCCGGACCGCGCGTCGCCGGTGCCCTGCTGGACGGCGTCGTGATCACCCCCGACGGCGAGCCGATGCCACAGCCGCTGCCGTGGGATGTGCGCGCGGATATCCGGACCAACGTCATGGATCTCCACGAAGAGAATGTCGCCTGCCTGCTGCCCGGCGCCGACTCTGGCGCTGCCGACACGGCGATCATCCTGACCGCACACTACGACCATCTCGGCGTGAGCACGCCAGACGAGCGAGGTGATTCGATCTACAACGGCTTTTCCGATAATGCCGCCGGCGCCGCGATGCTCCTTGCCATCGGCGCGGCAGCGGCCGGGTCCGACGCGGCCCGGCCCCGTCACTCGGTCATCCTGCTCTTCCTCACGGCTGAGGAGCGAGGTCTGCTCGGTTCCGACTACTACGTCGCGCAGCCTCTGTGGCCACTCGCTCGCACCCTGGCAGTGATCAACCTCGATGCAGGGGCCCCACCGGGCCGCCCGGTGAGCTGGCGTCTAGCCGGCGTTGATAGCACCGGTCTCGGGCGCATTGCGATCACCGTGGCGGAACGCCGCGGCTGGGACGTGACCACTTCGCCCCCACGCGCGAATTCCGACTACTACCCCTTTCACCGCGAAGGGGTACCGGCGGTCTTCGTGATCCCCGGACCGGCGCCGTACGAGGGACTCACCACCGATAGCTCGCAGGCGCTGCGGGGACGGTGGGATCGCTATCACCAGGCATCGGATCACTGGGACGCAGCGTTTCCTTTCCAAGGACTCGTGCGCTACGCGGAGTATGCGCTCGCGATCCTCGCAGAGGTCGACACCTCCTTCGGACGGTGAGCTGACCGGGCCGGCATACTCCAAGCCAATGTCCCGATGCGAGATAGGGAACAGGCCGGCCGGGCCGCGCGGGTGGCATCCGACGCCTTCGCTCCATATGATTGGGGTCGCCTCTCGTCGTTCGGACCCGAGTTTCCCAGGTGAGGTGTGGATCTACGCATGCGTGTCGTGGGGATGTGGCCGGGCCGTCCACGTGACGGACGGACCTAGACGATGAACTCGACGTTCGCGCGGTTCATCGTCCGGCACCGTCTCCCGATCCTGACCGTGTGGATTGTGCTGACGGCCCTGGCGCTGCCCCGCGCCCTGTCGGTACACGAGGTTCTGCGAGTCGAGGGACAGACGCTCACCGAGTCGGAGTCCAAGCGCGGCACGGAGTTGATCCGGCAGGCGTTTCCGCTGCCGGTGACCCATTATTTCGTCGTAACGATGAGCGGTCGACTCCCGATCGACAGCTTGTCCTATGCCGCCCTGATCGACTCCCTGACGCGCGTTGCAGCAGCCGAGCCGTACATCAGCCAGACGGCGTCCTTCCTGACCACGCGCGACAGCATGTTCCTCAGTGAGGACCGGCGCACCACGTTCTTCATCGCCGCCGCTCGGCACGACCTTGAGCGCAGTCCAACCGACTACGTGCCGCAGTTTCGCGCTGCGATCCACGAAACGGTCGACCGGATCAACTGGGCCGCACCGTACGACGTGTACGTCACCGGCGGCCCCGCTCTCGACTACGATGTGCGGACCGTAAGCAAGCACGACACCGAGGTCGGCGAGCGTAAGTCGCTGCCGTTCAGTGCAGCGGTGCTGATCTTGGCCTTCGGCGCGCTGGTCGCCGCGCTCGTGCCGCTCGTCATCGGGGTGATGGCCATCATGACGGCACTTGGCCTCGTTCACGTCGCGGCGGAATTCTACCCGATGTCCGTGTTCGTCCTGACGATCGTCTCGATGGTCGGGCTGGGCGTCGGGATCGACTACTCCCTGCTCATCGTGACGCGGTTCCGAGAGGAGATGAACCGTGGGCGCGGCCCGCGCGAGGCCGCTGAGAGGACGATTGACACGGCGGGACGGGCCGTGATCACGAGCGGCCTCACGGTCCTGCTTGGCTTTGCGGCCTTGTTGATCACCCCCATTACGGAAACACGGTCGGTGGGCATCGGCGGCCTCCTCGTCGTCACCGCTGCCGTGCTGCTCGCGGTCACGCTACTCCCCGGCGTGCTGTCGCTGATTGGCCGCGCGATCGACCGTCCCCGCTGGCTTGCCAAGAAGCTCGCCTGGTACCATGCACCGACCGGCTGGGAGCGGTGGGCACGCTGGCTCGGCCACCATCCGTGGCGCGCCCTCGTACTGGGAGGTGTCCTGGTCGCGGCTATCACGTGGCCACTTGCCCACATCAAGATTGGCTTACCCCGGGAGGGCTGGTTTCCGTCCAGCACAGAATCGGCGGACGGCGTCGCGGCACTCGACGCCATTGGTGCGCGTGGTGCCTTGCAGCCCGTCCGCGTCGTGGTGCAGGCACCTCAAGAGGCACGCATCGTGGGCTCGCGCTACATCCGAGGACTGAAGCGGCTATCGGACTCGATCAAGACGGAGCCACACGTCGCCTCCGTACGGAGCGTGGTCGACCTCGAGCCGGGGACCTCGATTCTGCAGTACACGCTGCTTTACTCGAACCCGGCGCGCGCCCGGGCGCGCGCACCCGAGTTCTACTCGTCGTACCTGTCGGAAGATGGGCGTACGACCTTGATGGACGTGTTCCTCGCCGACACCACGTCGTTCACCGGGGCGATGGATGTGGTCCGGCATATCCGGTCGACGATCAGTCAGGGCATTCCCGGCCTCGACTCGGTCGGTGTGTACGTGACCGGGTTTCAGGCAGCCAGTGTCGATCTCCAGAACGACCTGCTGGCCGAGTTCCCGCTGGTGATCGTTCTCGTCGTGGGGACGACTGCGTTCATGCTGTTCATCGCGTTCAAGTCGATCCTCGTGCCGCTCAAGGCCGTGGTGATGAACCTGCTATCGGTGGCGGGCGCTTTTGGCCTTCTGGTGCTGGTGTTCCAGAAGGGTGTTGGTGCCCGGATGTTCGGGCTGGAGGGTCCGACTGAGGCGATCTATGTCGTCGTGCCGGTCCTCGTGTTCGCAGTCGTGTTCGGATTGAGCATGGACTACGAGGTCTTCTTGCTGTCGCGCATCAAGGAGGCGTTCGACCGGACGGGGCGCAACGACCAAGCGACTATGGAGGGGCTCACGGCAACGGCTTCGGTCATCACGAGCGCTGCAGCGATCATGATGATCGTCTTCGGCACCTTCGCGTTCTCGCGCGTGCTCGCCGTGCAGTTGCTCGGATTCGGCCTCGCCGTGGCGGTGCTGCTCGACGCTACCCTGATTCGGATGGTGTTGGTCCCGGCCTTTATGCATATCGCCGGTGCGTGGAACTGGTGGCCGGGCGGCCGCAGAATCAGGAAGCCGACCGAGAGCGGTTCGGGTCCGAGGGTCTCTGCGCCGGTTTCGACTCCAGTGCCGACTCCGCCGCCCGACTCGCCGCCGCGGGCGGGCTCGGCTCCACCACCAATCCCATCGCCCTCCGCAGACGTTCCCCCCGCAGATCCCAGTGCCATGCGGGATGACGCTCCCACGTCACAGGGTGCCTGAGCGGGCGATACTGCAACCACTCAGGCCGCATGGCTAACGCCTGACCTGTCGCCAGCAGTCGTTCGCGATCGGCGGACACGAGATGCGCCCAGCGCTCGCCCCGCAAGAGGAACGGATGCAGCCACAGTCCACCCTCCAAGGCGTGCGCCACTCCATCGCGCCAGAGCCGGAATGTTTGGAGCGCCATCCGGTCAGCCGCAGTCGATGGCGCCGGAGGCGCTGGCCGATCCGACTGGTGCTGCACTGCCAACGAAGAGGTGACACTGCCGCAGGGTAGCCATGTGGGACAGCGTAGCCGACCACCCGTTCCGGGTCGCTTCGCGGATCGTCACTTGCACCCCTTGACTCGGCTGGAATCCCATGGCGTCGAGCACTGTGAGACTCGGCGTATATGCCCCGTCATCATAGAAATGCGATTCCTGTATCACGGCGAGATTGCGCAGGTCGGCACGCATGGTCGTGACGTAGCCGCGCTCGCGTAGATCCCGCGAGAGGGGAAGGGCGATTGCCATTAGGAGACTCACGATCGTCGTCGTGATCAGCACCTCGACGAGCGTGACCCCCCGGGGTAACCCTCCTACAATCCGGTACGTCATCGGCACGCAGGCAATCCATGTCGACGGATCACCCTCGAGTATGCGCCAGCACGGAGGACCCGTCACGCGAATTGCTCAGTGCTTGGCATCGAGCCAGTTCGTACCGATACCGAGATCGACGACCAACGGGACGGACAGCTCCAGCACTCCCTCCATCTCGCGTCGCAACAGTTCCGCGGCGTCCGCCGCCTCCGTCTCTGGCGCCTCGACGATCAACTCGTCGTGCACCTGCAGCAGGAGCGCAGCGTCTAGCCCAGCAGCGTTCAGCGACGCGTTGGTGCGGATCATCGCCCGTTTGATGAGGTCTGCCGCCGATCCCTGAATCGGCGAGTTCATCGCGATACGCTCACCGAAGGCTCGAATGTTGTACGTGCGGTCCTTGAGCTCCGGCACGTAGCGACGCCGCCCAAAAATCGTCTCCACGAATCCCTGCTCCCGGGCGTGTGTGACGCAGTCATCAAGGAACTGTCGTACGCCCGCGAACCGCTCGAAGTACACCTGAATGAACTCTCGTGCCTCGTCCTGCGTGATCCCGAGTTGCCGGCCGAGCGCGTACGGTCCCTGGCCGTAGATAGTGGCGAAGTTGATGGTCTTCGCGCGCGCGCGCATCTCCGGGGTGACGTCGTCCAGGCTGACGTCGAAGATGATGGCTGCTGTCTCCCGATGGATGTCGCCGCCGCGGCGAAACGCCTCGAGGAAGGCGTGATCCTCCGACAGATGCGCCAGCAGGCGCAACTCGATCTGTGAGTAGTCAGCTACCACGAAGACGCAGTCCTCGGCAGGCACGAAGCAGCGCCGGATTTCCTCTCCGCGCCGCGTTCTGACCGGGATGTTCTGGAGGTTCGGATCGGAGGAGGAGAGTCGACCCGTGGCTGCACCGGTTTGGGAGAAGCTCGTGTGGATCCGGCCCGTCACGGAGTTCACCCGCAGGGGAAGGGCATCGACATACGTCGAGCGCAGCTTGCTCACCTCACGATAGTCGAGGAGGAGCCGTGGCAATCCGAACCCCATCGCAGCCAGCTCCCCGAGCACGTCCGCGTCGGTGCTCGGACCTGTCTTGGTGCGCTTCAGCACGGGGAGGTCGAGCTTCTCGAACAGCACATGGCGCAGCTGCGCAGTGCTATTGATGTTGAAGTTGGTGCCGGCCTCCTCGTGGATGGCGGCTTCGAGCTCCCGGAGCTCGGTCCCAAATGCGTCCGATAGCACCCCGAGGCGCTCAACGTCGACGGCGATGCCCCGCCACTCCATATCGACCAGAACCGCCACGAGCGGGATTTCCAGCTCGCTGAGCAGCTCGTCGAGGCCGGTGTGCTGGAGCTGGGAGGCAAAGAAGTCACGGAGCCGTAGGACCGACGCAGCGTCGGAACAGCAGTAGGCTGCCGCCAGGTCGACGGGCACCTCGGCGAAGGGACGTTCCTGTCTACCTCGTCCCACGAGATCGCCGTACGACATCAGGCGCTCGTTCAAGTGCTCGAGCATCAACACATCGAGCGCGTGTGACCGGCGGCCCGGATCGAGCACGAAACTCGCGAGCATCGAGTCGTACTCGATGCCGCGCACCTCTACCCCCGCTCGCCGGAGCACGAGCCAGTCGTACTTCACATTGTGTCCGGCCTTGGGAACCGCCGCGTCTTCGAGGAGGTCCCACACCGGACGGAGCGGTGCGGTGTCGAGTCCCGGCAGGTTCTGTGGCTCCTCCTCGGCCATCAGCTCTCCATCAGGCAACCGATGTGCGAACGGGAGATACCAGGCGCGGCCATCCGGGTGGGCCAACGACAGTCCCACCAACTCGGCATCGAGGGCCTCGAGCGAGGTCGTCTCAGTATCGAAGGCGATGATCGGCGCAGCCCGCAGCAATGCAACGATCTCTGTGAGCGCCTCCGGTTCATCGATGACCTCGAACGGACGCTCCGCCATGCTCGCCCGAGGCGCTGCCGTCTCGAGCTTCGGTAGGAGACTATGGAACTCCAGGTCGGTGTACAGCTGCTGCAGTCGATCGTGGTCCCACTCCCGTGCCACCAACTCCTCGACCCGAACGTCGACAGGCACATCGCGGTGGATCGTGACCAGCTCACGGCTGAGACGGGCGTTATCCGCCTCTGCCAGCAAGGCCTCGCGCGCTCGCTTGCCCTTCACGTCGGCGGCGTGCGCGAGAATCGAGTCGAGATCGCCGTACTGCTCGAGAAGTTGGCGCGCCGTCTTCTCCCCCACACCGTGCACCCCAGGCACGTTGTCGGAGGAGTCACCGACGAGCGCGAGAAAATCCACCACCCGCTCCGGTGCGACGCCGAGTCGCTCGTCGGCATTCGATTCGTCCACCCACTGTTCCTCGACCGCCGCCGGTCCTCTGCGCCCGGGATTGAGCAGTGCCACCTGCGGTCCGATCAGCTGATAGAAGTCCTTGTCACCAGAAACGATGACAGCCTGCATATCGGCACGGGCAGCTCTGTCGGCCAGCGTGCCGATCACGTCATCGGCCTCGTAGCCCTCGACGGTGACGAGGGGTACGCCGAACGCGTCGAGCAGTTGCTCGATCCGCTCGAGGGACCGATCAAAGTCTGCCTGTAGCTCCTCGTCCAGCTTCTCGCGGGTCGCTTTGTAGTCGGGGTAGACGTCGTCGCGGAACGACGTTCCGGCGTCGTGCACCCAGGCGACGTAGTCAGGACGGTGTTGCGCGAACAGGCGGTGGAGGAAGTTCGCCACCCCCCAGACCGCCGAGGTATTCTCGCCGCGTGCCGTCCGGAGTGGCCGGCCGATCATCGCGAAGAACGCTCGATAGATGAGCGCGTACCCGTCGATGAGGAAGACCCTCGGGTTGGAAGCCCGTTTCATGGAGAGAAGATAGCCGGTTGGACTGTTCCGTCGGCCTCAGGCGGCGAGCATCACCGCGAAGGCCGTCGCCGGCGGCACGAGCAGATTGTCGTCGAGCCCGAGCGGCCAGCGCTCGACCGCGCTTGCCACACAGGCCCCGATCACAATCGCACTCCACGACCATCCGAGGATGCCGAGCACGACCGCTGCGACCAGCCAGTGCACCACCGTGCCGTGGATGGTCTTGCCCGTCACCGATCCCCGTGCACCCCTGGACCCGACCAGCGCGGCGGCAGGATCGGCGCACGCGGCGACCAGGACGCCAGCGGCGGGCGCCGGCGGATCCGCGAAGGCCGCGAGGGCGTAGCCGACGGCAAGCCACATGGCACCGCTCGGCCGTATGCGCTCTCGCGCTCGGTACACCGGCACAGCAGTACGCAGCAACCCAGCAACGCCTGGCACGCGGAGGCGCACGACCTCAGCCACCGCAGCAAGTGCGGCACCGCTGACCAGCACGACTCGCAGCATGAGCCACGACGTCAGGGGCACGAGCAGCACGATGGCGCCGCTCGAAAGGTGCAGCAATCGGCGTCTCGACTCGGGGCTCACAACCCGCCGGCGTTCGCCGGAACCGTGTGCGGTGGATAGAGCCCACGGTAGACCTCGCGGTTGCGCAGGACTGCGCGCAGGTAACCGCGCGTCTCGACGTACGGGATACGCTCCACGAACCGGATCGGATCGGAAGCCTCGGGATAGCGCAGCCAGCGGGAAACCGGCCGGCCACCAGCGTTGTACGCGGCGAGGGCGGGAACGACGCGCCCGTCGTATTGCCGCAGGAGTGCCGCAAGGTGGGTCGCACCGATATGGAGGTTCGCCTCGGCCGACGCGAGGAATCGTGGATCCCACGCCACGCCAGCGCGACGCGCCACATCCTGGGCCGTCGCTGGCATGAGCTGCATGAGCCCGCGAGCGCCAGCGTGCGATGTCACGGCTGGCCGGAATGCGGACTCCTGCCGGATCACGGCAACCAGCAAGTACGGATCGAGACCGTGCTCGCGGGCCTCGCGCTCGATCATTGTGCGCAGCGGGTAGGGGAAGACGAGCCGGAGCACCCTGGGATTGGTGAGCGTGGTGGTCTCGGCGGCCTTCCATCCGAGCCGCACACCTTCGACAGTCCAACCGCGGTCGATCAAGCCGGCGGCGAGCGCCAGCAGCTCTTCGTCCGGGAACTCGCGACGTCGGAGCTGGCGCTGCACGACGGTGTCGGCCTCCGCGGTCAACAGCGCAGCCTGGAGCAGATCGATGCGCTCGAGCGTTCGGGCAGCCGCTTCACTCCGCGGCAGCGGTGGCGCCGGAGGGAAGGACCGGCCGCCGGTGCCGAGCGCGGCACGCGCTACCGTGCCGTAGTATCCGACGACATCGGCGCTCGACAGCTCCCTCCACAAGGCGGCGGCCGTTGCCGTGTCGCCGCTTGCGCGTGCCAAGTCGGCCAGGAAGTGCCGCGCTGCGTCAGCCTGGGGAGCGCCCGCATCCACTTCGGCTCGGTACCACCGAGTCGCCGATGCGGTATCGTCGGCCGCCAGGGCACGTTGCGCGAGTGCGAGCCGGGCCCTGCTTGCATACGTCGCCTTTGGCCACCGAGAGGCCAGCTCCATGAGTACCGAGTCTGCTTCTCGGTGACGACCGCGATCGCGCTGCCGGTCGGCAACGAGATACAGGGTAAGGGGCGCCTCTGCATGGCCCGGATGCCGCTCGGCAAACGCGGCCAGCGCTGCGTCGCCCTCAGCCGCTGGACGCAGCCGGGTCAGGAGCCGCGCTCGCCGATAGGCAGCGAGTTGCGCATCGTCACCACCCTGGCGCATTGCCCAGGCGTAGGTGTCGACAGCATCGCGGCGTGCGCCGATAGACGACTGCAGGTCGCCGACCCGCCGCAGGAGGGCGGCAGAACTGTCACCTTCGGCTGCTGCTGTTTCAAGCACCCTGAGTGCATCCCTGGTCCGGCCCAGCCGATTGAGACCCGCCGCAGCGACGAAGTACTGCCGTTGCGTCGCCGGACGCAGCCCGGACTCGATAGCGTGGACCGCCCGACGCACAACCGCAGTGTCGCGCGACAGTGCCCCGGCATAGGCGGCTTCCCGAGCGCCGATCGAGTCGTCGAGAGCGAGCGCGACCGCGAGGGCCGGCCCCCAATCCCCAACACGAAGCAGTGACAGGAGCGCCCGCGCGCTATCCCCACTTGCGAGGAGCGTCGTGGCTCTCACGTGAGCAGCGTCGAAGGCCGCTTCAGGCGGTGCCTTCCTGAGCAGGCGCAGCGCGCGGGCCGGATCGCGGGTCACCGCCGCCTCGCGTACTGCGAGCCACCCTGCAATCGGCGGGAGGAGTGCGGCCGCTTCCGCGAACAGTCCAACGGCGACCGAATCGGCTCCGGCGAGCCGATAGGCCTCTGCCGCCCGCGCAAGGATGATCCCGCGCGTCCGGCCTGACGTCCCGCTGGCAACCTCGAGCAGGGCCG
>JBDHDN010000026.1:0-16592 GCA_039591485.1 Gemmatimonadota bacterium | reverse complement strand
ATCGCATCGAGGGCCTCCCGCACCTGCAGTGCCGTCACCACTTCGGTGCGCGCCCCGAACGGGGATGCCTCCACCGACTCACGGACCGGGTCCAGCGCATCGCGAATCCCGGCCAGGATCTCCGGACCCGGTGGCGGTCGTCCGATGAGCCGGCGGCACGCCTGGGCCAGGGCAAGGAGATGGCCAGCGAGATTCCCGCTGTCGACCGTGGAGATGTAGAGAGGATCGAGCGGTCGGAGGTCGGTGGTGTCGTACCAGTTGAAGAAGTGCCCGTGGAACCGGCGCATGGCGGTCATTGTCTGCATGGTCGCCTCGAGCCGTTGCACCATCTCGGCGGTCCCGATCCAGCCGAAGTCGCGGGCTGCAACGGTGCTCAGGAGGTACAGCCCGATGTTGGTGGGTGAGGTGCGGTGGGCGACCACCGGCTCGGGGTCTTCCTGGAAGTTGTCCGGGGGGAGGGCGTGCTCCGATTCGGTCACGAACGTCTCGAAGAAGCGCCAGGTGCGCCGGGCGATGAGGCGGAAAGTGCGTGTCTCGTCCGGGGATAGGCGGGATCGTTCGGCGAGCTTCGTGGGCACGCTCAGCCGCCACGCCAGCGCGGGAGCCAGGACCCACAGGAGAAGGAACGGTCCGGCGACGGGCCACACCTCGGGCTCGACCAGGCCGACGAGCACTGCGGCGCTTGCCGCGAGCACCAGGCTCCAGCGGAGGTGCCAGCAGAAGGCGCGCAGCGTCAGGTCCACTCCGTAGCTGGCCTGCGCCGCCGGCACCCACTCCAGGAGCCGTCGCTTCGTGATGTAGAGCCGCCCGAGCGTGCGCAGCACCGCATCCGTGATGTAGCGGGCGCGGTGTGCCAGCGTCGCGATCGCCATGAGCACCTGGAGGGACGCGAGCTGGACGTCGCGGACGGTGGCGCGCAGGTGACTGCGCTTGGAGAATCCCGGCCGCCGGGGCACCAGTCCGTCGAGCACCGGCAGGAGCACGGGCAACACCAAGGCTGTCACGATCAGGCTCGTCCACAGCGCAGGCGGAACGGCCGACAGGGTCCAGGCGGAGATGATCAGCAGAAACGACGACGGTGCCGAGAGGCTGCGCCGAAGATTGTCCAGCATCTTCCAGCGGCCCTGCACCGGAATCCTGCTCCACTGCCGGTTGCCGGGCTTCCCGGCTCTCTGGCCTAGGAGCCAGGGGAGGAGCTGCCAGTCGCCCCGCACCCACCGGTGGTTCCGACGGACGGCCACCTCGTAGTTGTTGGGGAACTCCTCGAAGAGGTCGATGTCGGTCACCAGACCGGCGCGTGCGAACACGCCTTCGAATAGGTCGTGACTCAGCAGTGCATTCGTCGGCACGCGGTCCGCGAGCGCCGCCTCGAAGGCGTCGACGTCATAGATGCCTTTTCCCGTGTAGGACCCCTCGCCGAACAGATCCTGATACACGTCGGAGACGGCGGCGGCGTAGGGATCCACGCCCCCGGGGCCCGACACCATCCGCTGGTAAACGGTGCTGTCCCTCCCAGTCGGCAGGGAGGGTGTGATCCGAGGCTGGAGGATCCCGTATCCCTCGACGACTCGGCCGAGGTCGGGGTCGAGGCGCGGCCGGTTCAACGGATGGGCCATGGTGCCGACGAGGCGGTATGCAGCCTGTCCCGGGAGGCGGGTGTCCGCGTCCAACGTGATGACATAACGGACGCCATCGGGCACGGTCGGCGGCCTGCCGTTGACCGAGATGAACGTGGTATCGGTGGCGCCGCGCAGCAGCCGGTTCAGTTCATGCAGCTTCCCGCGTTTGCGTTCCCAACCCATCCACTTACCCTCCGCCTCATTCCACAGACGTCGACGATGCAGGAGGATGAACCGGTCACCACCACTCTCCGGATCTCCGTAGCGCTCGTTGAGGCCCGCGATGCCCGCTGCCAGTTCGGTGAGCAGGTCCGCGTCGCCGGCGAGCTGCTCGTGGTCGGCGTCCTTCCAGTCGGTCAGGAGCGCGAAATGGAGATGACCTCCGGGATTCGCCAGATAGTGCACCTCGAGCCGGTGGAGGGACTCCTCGATGCCCTCCCGGCTCGTGAGCAGTGTGGGGACGACCACCATCGTTCGCATGTCGGCGGGCACGCCGCCCGCCAGGTCGAGCTTGCAGAGCAGTCGGGGCGGGACGACGAGCGTGACCAGGCGGTGGACCAGCGCCACCGCGATGTCCGAGGCCGGCACCAGCGCGAGGATACCGACGAGCAGGAGGATCGGGACGCCCGCCCCCGCACCCCAAGTCAGGGCCAGCGGGCCGGTGAGCAGCAGGGCCGTGCCGACGGCGATCAGCCCGAAATAGCCCGATGTCGCGTGGGTACGCCATGCTCGTCGGATCCGCACGCGCATGGAGGGCCGATAGGCAAGCTGCGCTTCGAACGCCCACCGGCCACCAGACACCACGTAGTATCCCGGGTCTTCCTCGCGATGCTCGGGAACGTCGGGCGATGCGGCTGTCGCGTCGGCGGCGTCGGGTGTGGCCTGCCGCCCGGCCTGCGTGGAGGTCCGCAGACGCTCACGCCGCGCATCGCCGGCCAGCTCCACCGCTTGGCGCGCGACGTCCAGTTCCGACCAATCCGAGCCCCGCGACAGTTCCTCCACCGCCTCCCGGTACTTGTCGCGTGTGGCGAAATCCATGGCGGCGAAGCCGGGCGCCGTCCGGAGCGTCTCATCGACCAGACTCACACCCTCGAAGAACTCCGGCCAGCTAATCGACGACATCCACCGCATGCTGGTGATGACGTTCTGAACCGTGATGTTCGCCGCGGCCTGGGCCTGATGCACCTGGCCCACGATCTCACCAGGGGACGTGCCTTGGGCGGACAGCGTCTCGTTCAGCCAGTCGAGGGATGGTGCCACTGACATCGACTGGTCACGCAGCCGCTGCAGCAGCTGCACGGCGAACGCGCTGGCAAGGGGAGCCTTGCCAAGGCCGCCCAGCACGTCGTCCACGGTCTCTGCCGGCCGGCCACTCAGGCCCAGCAGTCGATCTGCCACCTGATCGGCCTGTGCGCGGCCCTGGCGCGCGCGGATGATCAGTTCGGTCAACCGCCGCAAGTTCTCGAGCAGGGCGACGCGTAGGTGGATCGCAACGGCCCAGAGTTCACCGATGCCGAGGGGCTGCACGCGCTGGTAGGCCCGGACGAAGGCCTTGAGCGTCTCCAGGTCGAACCGACTGTCGGTATGGGCCACGTAGGCCCACGCGAGCCCATAGACACGCGGGTAGCCTCCGAGGTGATAGCCCTCGGCGATCTTCGGCAGGAGCTTGTAGAAGCTGTGCGGGAGATGATCCCGGACTTCCCGGAGCTGTGCGTCGACGACGTGGAAATTGTCGAGCAGCCACTCCTCGGCCTGGGTGATGTGCCGCTTGTGTCGCACCGCCTCAACGATGTTCCGGTACCCGGCGAGCAGCACCCTCCCGTTCTCGCGCACGCGGGGCAGGAGCCGGCGTCCCTTGGTGCGCTCGTCGGCAGTGGGTTGGGCAGCGGCCAGACTCTCGGCGTGTTGCTCCAGCCGCTCGATGCCGAACACTTCCGCGCGGATCGGCTGCTCTACGCGCGACAGCGCTGCCACCACGGCGTCGGCGGTGCTCATATCGCTTTCCTCCACGGAACGTCCGGGCGCGCGCATCCGGCACCTGAGCGTCTACGGCTCGCAGCAGTTCGACCGATGTCGGCAGGTCGGGTACACCTGCAGGGATCTGGGATCATCGTCATCCGATGAAATCGTGTGTTGGAAGCGCTGCACCCACAGGCTTGCATTCGGGTGCACGCGACACCCGCTGGTCCCTCTCGTGTGTCCGAGACACATCGGCATGGCGCCAAGGTAGCGGCTCACACCCAGTCAATCATACTACGTAGGCCGACGGCCGGTCGCACTGAAACACTCGGGGTCCTCCCGGGGGGGCGATCACGGTCACGTCTTCGCCGCTCGCGGGAGTGGCTCCGTCTCTCTGCACTTTGCCCTCGCTCAGGGGCGGCTGCCAGTCGCGGGATCTCGGCGGAGCCCTGGTACCTCGCCTCTGGCGGCTGGCGGGTCGCGTGTGCGGAGATGCTCCCTGAGAGGGGATGTCCGTCAGAGGGCCGCCGTGTCTCTCACCAGGCGGACGAAACTGAGAATGCGGATCGTGTCGCCGTGCGAGCCGTGCCCGTATGGCCAATCGGCGGGGAGCCGCCGTTCACGGGCCCGACGATCGAGGCGAGGCAGGCCGGGGACACGTTGAAGGAGATCCACGAAACCGAGGAACACCGAGAGGCAGGACGTCGCATGCACGCGGAACAGGAGCCCCGGTTCGACCGCATCCTCGAGTTCCTGCCCGTCTTCGAGCAGCACGCGGTGTCGGCGGGCGAACCGCGACGTGGGGAGCGCACCGGGAAGGTCGTCAACATGCCGCAGTTCGACTGTGGACGTGAGGCGCGCGAACTCGTGCACGTCCTCGACGAGGACGGTTGGATCGTGGAATTCGATTGGCCGGCGTGGGAGTCCAGGGCGGCGTACTACTACCGCCATCCCGAGCGGCTGTCCTGTGCGCACGTCCCCACGCTGCGACGGCTCCTCACGTTGCACGCCCGGAAGGACCGGAGCTGCGAGGGACACTTCGCGGGCATGATCCAGGGAGGGCATATCCTCGAGATCTTGCGGCGAGTCGCGGCGCTGGCGCCGGAGGAAGTAGCGAGGGCACTGGCTTCGCATCGCGGCGGATGATGCTGAGACGCCGGAGCGAACCGCTGCCCGGCCCTCTCACCGCCCGCGTTATGGTGCGGTCTCGGTCGATGCCGCGACCCGATCCGCGATCCTCATTCAGATGCAGGTCATAGCCCGCGCTCGGGCGTTCGCGTGTGACCGGCCCGAAAACTGAGAGCACGACTCGTATTGTGCCGGTGCGAAGAACGGTCGCTGCGTTGTGGCGGCCTCCAACTGAATACCCTACTTTGAAATAGTGCCAGCTGAGGTCGTCCCGTGACCGCCGTCCTGGACAGCCGCAAGAAGACCCTCGCCGACCGTTCCATCATTCGGACACTCATCGTGAGCTCGGTGGCTCTCCCGCTGGCGTGCGGCGAGCCTGCCGGTCCGGACTACGCGACGCTCGCGATTACAAACACGTGGCTCAAGAACGCCGTCCTGGATGTGCCCTACAGTGACACGCTCGTGGCCTCTGGCGGGGACAGCGTGTACTCGTGGTCGGTCACGTCCGGCTCACTGCCGCCGGGCCTGAGCCTGACCGCGTCGACCGGGCTCATCTCTGGAACACCAAGCGTGCTGGGCAGCAACACGTTCACGGTGCAAGCCGCGAGCGGCGACGGTCAGACCGACACCAAAGAACTGACGATCGCTGTAGCAACGACGCCAATCTTGCAGCCCAACGAACTCTGCCGTGATTACCCCGACAGCGCCATCGTGACGTTCGAGGACGCCACAGTTGAGGCGGTGATCAGAACCAGACTGTCGCTCGGTGCGGAGGAACATCTCACGTGCGATATCGTGTCGGGGCTGACGGTCCTGATCGCCAATTCCTTCGGGATCACGAGCGTTGCCGGGATCCAGAATCTCGCGGTCCTGCGCGACCTCCGGCTCGGGAACAACGCGCTCTCCGACATCGGTGCACTGAGCGGACTCACGAGGCTGCTGTCCCTCCACCTCGACGACAACGCGATCAGTGACATCAGCCCGCTGAGCGGACTCACGAGCCTGCTCTCCCTCCACCTCGAGATGAACTCGATCCATGACGTCGGCCCGCTGAGCGGGCTCACGAGCCTGGAAGAGCTCATACTCCACAACAACGCGATCGGCGACGTCAGCGCGCTGAGTGGGCTCACGAGCCTGGAACGGCTCGAGCTCGGAGGGAACTTGATCAGCGGTATCACTCCGCTGAGCGGGCTCACGAGCCTCGAACGGCTCAGCCTATTCGGCAACACGATCGGGGACATCAGCCCGCTGAGCGGGCTCACGAGCCTGACCGAGCTCGTCCTCGTCGACAATGCGATTACCGACCTCAGCCCGCTGAATGGGCTCGCGAACCTTGCCGACCTCCACCTTTCCTACAACCCGATCCACGACCTCAGCGGGCTGAGCGGGCTTGCGAGCTTGAGACGGCTCGCGCTCCAGGAGACCTTGATCAGTGACATCAGCGCGTTGAGTGGGATCACGAGCCTCG
Source organism: Gemmatimonadota bacterium (assembly GCA_039591485.1). Taxonomy (GTDB): domain Bacteria; phylum Gemmatimonadota; class Gemmatimonadetes; order Gemmatimonadales; family GWC2-71-9; genus JAOTVV01. Next base: position 10,418 of record JBDHDN010000026.1, on the reverse strand, counting down.
TTCACCTCTTCCTCGACAACAACGCTCTTAGCGATATCAGTGCGCTGAGCGGGCTCACGAACCTGGCGAGCCTGTACCTCGACAGAAACACGATCAGCGACATCAGTGCGCTGAGCGGGCTCACGAACCTCGGCCACCTCAACCTTGGCTACAACGCGATTACCGACATCGGCGCGCTCAGTGGGCTCACGAGCCTCAGGTGGCTCAACCTCCAGAGCAACCCGAACCTCATCGACGTGCAGGCGTTGCTCGACAACACGGGGCTCGGAGCAGGCGACACGGTCTATCTCTGGTCCACGAACGTGCGGTGCGCGGACGTAGCTGCGCTCCAAGCCATGGGCGTGATGGTGTACTCGGACTGTCCGTAGACCTCGGTGCCGAGCGTCACCCGGTGCTCGTCCCCCAACGCTTCAGCGGAGGAGCAATATCCCTGCGCTCATCAGCAGTATCAGGAATGCCGGGAGCGACTTGATCCACGGATCCTTCACCTTCACGTGCATCGCCAGGGCGCCAACCATCAGCAGGACGACAACGCCCGCTGCCGGCAGCACGAGCTGAGGCATCCACAGGCCGACGATCAGTGCGATTCCGGCGACGATCTTCAAGGCACCGACGAGGAAAAACATCCACGGGGGCAGGCCGTACTCGGCGAACTCTTCCTTGAGCGACTGTGCCGTGCCCCCGCGGTATGCGGTGGAGGAATTCGCGCGAATGAGCCAGACGTTCAAGAGCCCAAGGCCCACGACCAGCTGGAGCATCGTTGGAATGGAAAGCGACGGCATCAGCGCACCTCTTCGGTCGGTTGTCGCGAGCCACCTGCAAGCCCATGGCGCGGAGCTGACTTGCGGATTGTTGGCGCCTCGCTTACGAAGTGCAATGGTACGGGAAACGCAACACGACGGCCAGTCGCGCCGAGGTCGCGGTATGGGCGACTGCCCGAACCCCCCGCCGGCAAGAGCCTTGAGGTGCGTGTCGGAGATCACCCGATGGCAGCCGACGAAGAGCGAACGCGCCGCTCCCCTGTTGCGACGGGTGCATTCAAAGTCCACCTTGACTGCCTGGGTATCGCTGACCGTGAGCGCACATTGCGAGGTCGGCACCGCGTCACACCCCGGACCACACCAACTGACGATCACACCATTCCGGAGGAGGAACCACCATGGAGGCATCGAGCACGGTAGCCGACGGCATCGCGCGGGCAAATCAGGCGTTCATGGCGGCTACCAGCTCGCAGACGCTGAGGGCAACGCCATCGATCACGGGAAGTACTTGGTGATCTGGAAGCGCGACGGGGACGACTGGAAGCTTCATCGCGACATCTGGAATTCGAGCGTGCCTACGGGCTGAAGCGCGTCGATCCCAGGCGGGACTCCCCCTGCGCCGAGGCGGCCGACCCGACGCACAGCCTTCCCAGCGTTCGCGTGCCAGCACGGGGGGAAGCGGCAGCGGTTCGACGCCCACATCCGAGCCGTTATCGACGATGCGTGCGGAGCGCGGTGCGTCACCTGGCCGACTCGGCACGGTACGCGCACTTTCCAACAGCGCGGCCCGCGACGGCGAGCCGGCGACGATCCGTCTGTGAGGTCCGGAGGATGCGAAGACACCCCCCTGTATCGAGATCCCGTGTTGCCGCCCTACTCCTCTGCGCCCTCGTCGGTGCTGCCTGCGGGCCCGGGGAGCAGCCGTCGAGTGACCCTGGGGCCGCCCCCGAGCTGATCGACCCCCATCTCGAATACGCAGCCTACGTCCCGACTCCCTCGGACCGTGTGGTCTCACGACTCGCGTATCGTGACAAGCTGTACGGTTTCTGGCTCGGGCAGTGCATCGCCAACTGGACCGGGCTGGTCACCGAGATGGACAAGGTCGGCAACATCGGTGAGGTGCAGACCGGCCCGTTCTACACACGGGAGGCGTGGGGCACACCCGACCTGCCGAGTATCTGGGCCGACGAGCCGAGTAGCCTCTCGCCGATCATCGACTTCGTGTTCGAGGACCCGGGCGGCGTGTGGGGGGCGGATGACGACACGGACATCGAGTACATGTATCAGCACCTGCTGTACACGAACGGCGTGAGCGTGCTTTCCGGCGAACAGATCCGCGACGGCTGGCTCACCCACATTCGCGCGGAGGAAGAGAACTTCTTGTGGGTGTCGAATCAGCGGGCGTTCGATCTGATGCGCGAGGGGGTGGTCCCGCCGGCCACCAGCGACCCCGGGCGGAATCCCGAGTACGAGATGATCGACGCCCAGCTCACCACGGAGATTTTCGGCCTCTTCGCTCCCGGCCGGCCGGACGTCGCACTCGCGATGGCTCACCTGCCGATTCGGACTACCGCCCGTGAGGACGCGGCCCGGATCGCCGAGTTCTACGTGACCATGCATGCCCTGGCGTCGCGCGCCGACACGAACCTGTCCCTGAAGGACCAACTGCAGTGGATGGCCGATTCGGCGCGTGCCGCGCTCCCGGACGGCTCCTATCCTGCCGGCATGTACGACTTCGTGCAGCGCCGCTATCGGGAGGGGATTCCATGGGAGCAGGCGCGGGACGAGGTGTACCGGCGCTATCAGGTCGACGAGGCCGACGGGTACGACATCACCTCCCGCGGCCTCTACTGCAACGGCTGCTTCGCGGCGGGGATCAACTTCGCCGCCAGCATCGTCAGCCTGCTGTACGGGGAGGGCGACATCATCCAGACCATCAAGATCGGCGCGCTGGCCGGGTGGGATGCCGACAACCCCACCGCGACCTGGGGCGGGCTCTTGGGCTTCATGCTCGGACAGGACGGCGTGGAGCGCGCGTTCGGCCGGACCTTCGCCGATCGCTTCGACATCCATCGCACGCGCCAGAACTTCCCGAGCGGGATCGTGACGCTCGACGTGATGGCGCGGACCGGTGTGTTCGTCGTCGATCGCGTGGTGCAAGAGCGCATGGGGGGCGGCGCCGACCTCGAGCGGAACGTGTGGTACGTCCCCGAGCGGCCCTGAGTCGAGGGACGCCCGAGCCGGCACGTCGAGCGTGGTGGGTGCTCCGATTCATCGGGCGATCACTCCGATAACGCCCTTCCCGGTTCTTGCGTGCGATGCCGGATCACCGCGACTCCCCGGGGCCGGGCAGCGATGATGCGTAGCCTGTTCGCGTGAGTCCGGCTCGTTACATTTCATGCGGGGACCGCGTGGCCGCTGCCGGGTTGATCCGGGTGCCATCCCGGGGTGGTCACACCGACAAGCCACCGTGAGCGTCCCCATTGCCTGGCACCTCCGCAGTCATGCACCGCCGGGCCGCTTCATACGACAACCGAGGAGAGGACCTGCCGCACACCGATCCGTCCGGGCCTGACGCCCGGCACCGTCCGCTGTTCAGCGGCTATCGTACGGTGGACGGAACGTACGACGAGTTCTTCGCACCGAATGGCGCCATACGTCCTGGCGTCGAGCACATGGTGTCCGCCCTCGACGACCTCGGGCGGGACGAGTTCCGCCGGCGGATGAAGATCGCCGAAGCAACGTTCCTGCGCGGCGGCATCACCTTCTCCGTCTACAGTGACGACCGGGGATTGGAACGGGTGTTCCCCTTCGACCTGATTCCGCGTGCGGTCGGCGCGGATGAGTGGGCCGAGGTGGAGCGAGGGCTGGCACAGCGGGTTCGCGCACTCGATGCGTACCTCACGGACGTCTACCATCGGCAGCGCGTCATTCGTGATCGTGTCATCCCACGCCGGCTGGTCGAGGGCTCCGCTGGGTGGGTGCCTCAGGCGAAGGGGGTGCTGCCGCCCGGCGGACGGTACATCCATATCGCGGGCATCGACCTGATCAGGCAGCCGGACGGGCAGTTTGCCGTGCTCGAAGACAACGTCCGCACGCCGTCTGGTGTGTCCTACGTGCTGGAGAACCGCGCCGTCATGAAGCGTGCGTTTCCGCGTCTGTTCGCGCGCTCGCGGGTCCGGCCGGTGGACGAATACCCGATGCGGCTCAGAGAGGCCCTCCTGTCGGTGGCACCGAGACCGGGGAGCGCCCGGATGGTGATACTGACACCGGGCGTCTTCAACTCGGCCTACTTCGAGCACGCCTTCTTGGCGCGCAGAATGGGATGTGAGCTCGCGCAGGGCAGTGACCTGTTCGTGGACGGCAAGCGTGTCTTCCTCAAGACCACCCGCGGTCCGACACCCGTCGACGTGATCTACCGCCGCGTGGATGACGCGTTCCTGGATCCTACGGTGTTCCAGCCGGACAGCGTGCTCGGCGTTCCCGGCCTGTGGGAGGCATACGTCGCCGGCAACGTGACCCTGGCCAATGCCGTTGGGAACGGCGTCGCCGACGACAAGGCGATCTATCCGTACGTACCCACACTCATCCGCTACTACCTGAGTGAGGCGCCCATCCTCCCGCAGATTAGAACTTACCTCTGCAACCGCACGCGCGACCGCGTCCACGTACTCGACAACCTGGATTCACTGGTGGTCAAGGCGACCGACTCCGCCGGAGGGTACGGCATGCTCGTTGGCCCGCAGTCGACGCGCCGGCAACGGGCGGCGATGGCCGGGCGAATCCGCGCAAACCCGCGGGGCTACATCGCGCAGCCGCTACTCGAGCTGTCGACCTGCCCGGCCTGGGTCCGTGCCGGCGTCGCGCCGCGGCGCGTGGACCTCCGTCCCTACGTCGTATCCGGAACCGACACCTGGGTGCTGCCGGGCGGGCTCACGCGGGTAGCGCTGCGGCGGGGGTCGTACGTCGTGAACTCCAGTCAGGGGGGTGGATCGAAGGACACGTGGGTCCTCGATCCGGAGCACCCATGATCGCGCGCGTCGCCGAACAGTGCTTCTGGCTGGCTCGCTATCTGGAGCGGGCGGAGAGCACGGCGCGTCTGCTCCAAGTGAACGTCAGCTTCCTCCTCGACGCCGACGTTCCTGACCTCGCACGCTGGCGGCCGATCCTGGTCACGGCCGGCGAGTTCGATCAGTTCATCGCCGGGCGGGACGAACGCGAGGCCGACGACAGTGACGTAGTGCAGGACCACATGGTCTGGGACGAAAGCAACCCGGTCTCGTTGCTCGCGTCCGTTGGCCAGGCGCGAGCAAACGCACGTACCGTTCGCGAAGCCATCAGTCTCGAGACGTGGGTAGAGCTGAACGGCTTCTGGCTGTGGCTGCAGGATCGCCGGGCGCGGGCGCTCTTCAAGCGCGATCCCCACACGTTCTACGAGGAGGTCCGGGCCGCCTGTCGGCAGATTGCGGGTACGACGCGCGATACCGTGCTCCACGACGAGGCGTTCGATTACATGCGGCTTGGCACGCTACTCGAGCGGGCCGGTCAGGTCTGCCGTATCCTCGACATCAAGTACCACGCCCTCGGTCCGACGCGCGAGTCGCAGGAAACGCCGGCGGAATCTGCGCACTGGCTCGCGATCCTGCGTTCGTGCACCGCGAGCGAGGCGTTCTTCAAGCGCATGACCGTGCCGCCGTCCGGGCCCTCCGTGGCGGAGTTCCTCCTGTTCGAGCCCGCGTTCCCCAGATCCGTCATGCACTGCCTCACCCGCTCATGGCATTTCCTCCGACGGGTCCGACCGGCACCCGACTCGCCCATTGGCGGCACCTCCGCAGCTGCACTCCAGCATCTGCTTCGATCGCTCCGATCCGCAACCATCGAGCGGTTGGTGCAGCGTGGATTGCACGCGGAGCTCGGTCGCGTCATCCAGGGCGTCGACGACGTCTCCTACGCGATCACCAGGGACTACTTTGCAGCCGGCGTGACGGAGCAGGTCCAAGCCACGTGACGTCTCACGGTACGAGTGCAGCCCCGGCCGGAAGCCGCACCCTCGCGGTCACACACGAGACGGTGTACCGGTATGAGCAACCGGTCACAAGGAGCGACCACGTGTTTCGGCTGCGTCCGGTTCACGACGGCGCCCAGGCCGTGCTGTCCTTCGAGCTCGACGTTCAGCCTTCGGGCATCACCTCGCCCTTCGAAGACCTGTTCGGCAATCTCGCGCACCACCACGAGCCGGACGCACCCTTCGTGGAGATGCGCGTGGTGAGCCGGAGCACCGTCTGCCTGTGGACGCACCCGACCCTCGATCCCCCGAACCTCAAAGCGGCGGTGCTGCCGCTCGTGTGGGCGCCGTCCGAGCAACGTGTGTTGCAGCCCTTTCTCAACGCACCGGAGCTGCCGAGGCCCGAGTTGCGGGCGATTGCGGATTATGGCGACGACGTCGCGGACCGGAACGACTACGATCTCGTCGGCACGTTGACCGATCTCGCCGCGACCATCCGTCACGAATTCGAGTACACCCCCGGCGTCACCACGCTCCAGACGACCGCCTTCGAGGTCATGAACAGTCAGCGGGGGGTGTGTCAGGACTTCGCGAACCTGTTCATCGCAGTGGTCCGGTTGCTCCGTGTGCCGGCTCGGTACCGGGTCGGGTATGTGTTCACGGGCGGGGATTACACGAACCGCGAGCAGGGCGACGCCTCCCACGCCTGGGTCGAGTGCTACCTCCCATGGCTGGGGTGGCGGGGGTTCGATCCGACGAACGGGCGTGCGGTCGATCTCGATCACGTGCGGGTCGCGTGCGGTCGAGACTATCGCGATGCGACCCCCACGTCCGGCACCATCTACGAGGGCGGCGGCAGCGAAACCTTGCACGCCAGCGTGGAGGTGCAAGAACTCACCGGCTCGCGGGCCGCGAGCTGACCCCGGGGACGAGTGGTCTGAGGGGGTGAATGGTGAAGAGTGAAGGGTGGAGGCATGGGCAATGGTGCGGTTCCTCCCTCCTCACACCGCCCGGAACAACTCCTCGAGCCAAACGGTGAACGGCGCGTCTGCTCCGGCCGGGTGCCGGGACACCGCTTCCCACTCGACGGCAGGGAACGCGGCCACTCGGTCTTTGTCCCCGCTGTGTCACGAAGCGTATCGACCTGCTATACGAAGACGACTCCCCCTACTACCCGCGGCGCGGGCTCGGATCCATCACCGTACGACGACTTCGTCCACGAACAGCCAGGCCTTGCCGCCGGCTCCGGCGTGCCACGCGGGACACGTCCCCTGGCTCAGCGCTCGGATGCGGACGTAACGGGCTCGTACGGGGGCGAAGCGGAAACCTATCTCCTCTATTCCGGCCGGCTCGTCCTCGGTAGCCGGCGGGCTCACGTGCGTGCCGACGGTGGTGAACGTGTTCCGGTCGCCTGAGACTGCGACCTCGACTCGAACCGGCAGGAAGATCCACGAGCGAATGTCCCTAAGGAACGTCGCCTGGATCTGCTCCACGTCACGCGGCGCCCCGAGGTCGATGACGGCCTCGAGATCGTCCTGCTCGAGCGCGTGCCAACAGTCGCGCGTGAAGTCCGTCACGCAGCGGATGCCGTCGGCGAGGCCGCGAGGGCCCTGTCCGGGGTAGCGGGGACTGAACGGCGTCGCGAGTGCGACGCTGCCTCCCCGGGCACGGTGCTGTACCGCGGTTGGCTGTTCGGCGGGCGGTTTCTCCCATGTCGGGTCTGAGAGGTCGAGCGGATCGTGGTAGCGCGTGCCCGCCGTCGCCAACAGCGCCTCCATCTGTTCCAGCCGGTCGGCGAATACCGAGTCGTCAGCGAGGTTTTTCGTCTCGAACGGGTCCGCGTTCAGGTCGAACAGTTGCGTGTGCCGCTCGTCGTTCACGTTGTACGCGATGAGCTTCCAATCGTCCGCCGTCCGTACGGCGCGCTGCAGGTCGCGGTAGGCGAAGTAGGCGAAGTCCCGTTCTGCTCCGTTGGCGCGGCGCATCGTTGGGACCAGCGTCGCTCCGCCGACGGTCGCCGGCGTCGGCAGACCCGCCAGCTCGGCGAGCGTGGGAAACACGTCGAACAGGTACGCCAGGGCGTCCCGTCGCTCGCCACGGGGAATCGTGGGTCCGACGAGAATCAGGGGCACGCGCACGCTGTGCTCGTAGAGGTTCTGTTTTCCCAACAGGCCGTGGCTGCCGACGGCCAGGCCGTTGTCTCCCGCGAAGACGATGATCGTGTTGTCGAGTTGCCCGTTGGCCTCGAGCGCCTCGAGTATCCGACCGATCTGTGCGTCGACTTCGCTGATCATACCATAGTACGCGGCCAACTCGGCGCGGATCGCGTCCTCGGTGCGGGGATGGGGCAGGAGTTGCTCGTCCCGTACCTGGAGCTCGCCGTTGTCGAACGGGTGATCCGGCAGGTAGTTCGGCGGCAGGGAGATCCGATCTGCTGCATACCACTCGCGATACGGAGGCGGCGGGGTTCTCGGATCGTGCGGTGAGGTGAACGCAACGTAGGCAAAGAACGGACGGTCGCTGTCACGCTGACGATTGAGGAAGGCGATCGCCGCATCGGCGTACAGTTCGCTCGAGAACGTGTCACCCTGCCACCGCGTGGAGTCGGGGTAGCCACCGGTGGCATCGAAGTGGTGGAGCCAGGGTGCCTCGTGTCCGCCGACACGTGGTTGGTGCATGCCACCGAAGAAGATGTTGTCACCCTGTTGGAACCCGCGTATGAAGGCGCTGCGGTTGTTGTGCCACTTGCCGGTCGCGAGCGTGACGTAGCCCGCCTCCTCGAACACACTCGGCATCATGGCGTGACGTTCCGGGATCACGTCGCCGGTCTCGTGCAGATCGAACAGTGCGCGTCCGGTCATGAGCGATGCTCGGCTCGGCGCGCAGATCGCCCCGTGGTGCCCGCCCATGACGAATGCGCGGGTGAAGGCAGTTCCCATGTCGGCGAGCCGGTCCATGCTCGGTGTGCGAATCTCATCGTTGCCGAGCGCCGCAACCGTGCTGTATCGCTGGTCGTCGGTGAAGAGGATGAGCACGTTGGGACGCTCGACCGGTGAGCTGCGGCTCACGCAGGCGGACACGGCCAAGACGATGCTGATCATGGGGGAGGCCGATAGTCGCTTCATACGGACGCTCGCTGCTACGCTGGACGTGTGCGTTCGGCTGTCGTGTGCATGATCAACCCATGCACGCCCAAATGCCATCCTGAAGCGCAGACCGGTCGTCTCCTCCGCTGCCCTCGAGCACCCACCGTCTCCCGCGCCCCGGAGCCGGAGCGCCCCCGTCAGTCGCTTCAGGGGCGGTCTTTCAGCTGTGTGGCGGCTGTGCGCGGATTGCCAGGCGAGGTCGATCCCGATGAAGGAGACATGCGGCACGACGAGGGCTCCGTGGGGGGCATACCCTGCCGTACTACAGGGGATCGAGGGGGCGCAACCGCGGGTTCGGTCCACCCCGGGGCAGGGACGTCAATGTTTCGCTCGCAACGTCATGCGACGTCGTGACCGGCCGATGGCGCGCTGTCCCCCTTCGCCTGGCGGCCCTCACAGCGGCCGGAACAGGTCCTCTCCTGCCGGGCGCCGCCACCCCTGCTGTCACACCCCGCTACCACCATTGCCTCATGTCGTAGTCGATGGACCGAGCAACCGCCACCTCATGACAGGAGGCCCCTATGGTCCCCCGATCGCTTGCGGCCCTGAGCGTCGTGGCACTTATCGCCTGCCACAACGACGTCAGCACCACTCCACTCGACGATCCGACGTTCGACAACGTCTCGGACGGTGCCGCCGAGGTGGTTGCCCCCGGCTTCACCGTGTTCTTCGACGAAGCCACCTTCGTGCGCGTCAGCGGCGCCTCCCAGACCGTCACGTTCCCCAGCGCGCGGGGATTGACACCCGCGCCGTACGTGGAGAACGGGGTGTCGTTCGTCCAGGCAGCGGGCTTCAACAACCGCCTGGACGACTTCACGCCGATCTTCGCCGGTATCGAGCTCGCCGTGTCCGGGGCGGAGAACGTCGACATCACGTTCCAGGCGGACCCCCACTCGTTCGGAATCTGGATGCAGGACGGCTGGGAGGTGGGCTTCATCAACTGGACCCCGCCCCAGGACTCCCGTTTTGAGCTGACGTTCTGTGACGCTGAGGGTACGGTGCTCGCCTCTGTGGCGGTCGACCCGCCGAAGGACGAGGCCTTCTTCGTCGGCGCCGTATCAGCCGGTCGGCCGATCGCGGTGGTCGAGATCCGGGAAGTCGGCTCGAGCATCGGCGAGCTCTTCGAGCCGTACGTGGAGAACGACTTCTTCAGCACTCTCCTCACCAGCAGTGCGCCGCCCACGCCCGTCGACAAGGACGACTGCAAGGACGGTCAGTGGCGCTGGTACGGGTTCGAGAACCAGGGGCTGTGTGTCCGGGCGGTCGTGGTGGGATAGTCCGACCGATCCGCTGATCGCCTCGTCGCCCGCCCGGCCCCGCGCCGGGCGGTGGGCGCATCAGCGAACGGCAGGTGTGTCGCCGAGGACGTACGACTCCACGAACAACCGCCCGACAGCGGTCACGGTGATGTCCGCCGTCCGCAAGTCGTAGGCTCCCGTGAGCCTGCTGGTGTTGGCGAGCGCCACGAAAGTGAGGCCCAGATCGGGTGCGCGGATCAGGAGTGAC